>JBIKNV010000077.1:0-9623 GCA_044358475.1 Pirellulales bacterium
CACATGGGGCCGGGCCGCACGGCGGCACGGTAGCCGACTGGGGGGGCGGGAAATACCACGTCGAGTTCACCGTCGATCACGACGCGAAAAAGACCACGATATACCTCTTGGGTGCCGATCAAAAGACACCCGCACCGGCCAGCCTGGCCGATGGAAAGCTGTTGCTCACGATCCGTGAGCCGTCCTTCCAGGTCGAGCTTGTTGCCCAACCGCTCGAAGGCGAGACCGGGGGAGCGGCCTCACGGTACGTCGGCACACACGACAGCCTGGGCATCGTCCGCGAGTTTGCCGGCACGATCAGCGGCGCGGTCGATGGCACTCCCTACGCCGGCGACTTCGAAGAGCACGCTCATGGTCACAAGTGAACGTGGGCACGCGGCGGCCTCCAAACTCGACGACTGTGCGGTCAACGGAGCGGGGTCGGGTGCCGAACTCATCGTCGTCGAGGGAGATTCGGCGGCGGCTGCGGTCGTCAGGGTCCGCGACACCCGCATGCAGGCGGTGCTGCCGATGCAAGGGAAGCCTCTCAACGCCGCGCGGGCATCACGTCGCAAGGTGCTCGCTCATCCGTTCTTCGGTCCACTCACGGTGGCGATCGGAGCCGGCATCGAGGCCGACTGTGAGCCACAGCGGGCGCGGTATGAACGGGTGCTCGTGCTCACGGATCCCGATGCCGACGGCATCCATTGCGGATTCCTGGTGCTGCTCTTCCTGCACCGTTGGCTGCGACCGCTTCTGGACGCCGGCCGGATCGAGGTCGTGCGGCCCCCCTGGGGCGAGGCGGTGACGGCGGGGGAACTCACACTGGCGTTTTCAGAGCCGGAGTTCGTAACACTCGCGACGCAGGCACGGGCTCGCGGCGGCGTCGCCCGCCGGTTTCGTGGGCTTGCCGCCCTCGACGCCGACCTGATTCACGAGACCTGCGTCGATCCCGCGACACGGCGGACGGAGCGGGTCTCTGCCGCCGACGTGGCGCTGATGATCGAGGTGATCGCCGCGGTGCAGCCCGAGGAATAGGTCGCACAGAAGGGATGGGGCGGCTGACGAGCCGGTCACTCCCGCGAAACCGCTACGGGATCGGAAAAATCCGCTCAGGGACCGCTTCCTTGATCTCGTGTCTCGGGAGCCATCGGCCGGCGTCGCGCGGCATACGGATGGCCGGAGAACGCGCGATGCTCCTCGAGGCCCACCACGTCGAGCCGGAGCCCCGACCGCGAAAACTCCGCCCCGAGTTCGTCCAGCCTCTCCATTACGTTGCTGTCCACCAGCCGCGTGCCGGCGAGGTTGACGATGACGTTGTTGCGTTGCACCAGCCCGATCTGCTCGATCTGCCGTCGAAACGGTATCCAGTTGGAAAAGACGGCCGATCCGGCCGCATCGATCTGCACGGTCGACTCGTCGATCTCGGTCACGTCGAGAAAAGGCTTGAAGAACTCCCGCGGCGGCACGCCGTTGATCACGTGAATGATGAACTTCGTGGCCACGCCGATACCGACACCGATGAGCAGATCGGTCACCACGACCCCGATGATGGTGGCCACAAAAATGACCAACTGCTCGGCGCCGATCTCGAAGACGTTGATGAACTCCCGGGGCGACGCGAGGCGATACCCCGTGTAGACGAGCATCGCCGCCAGGGCTGCCAGCGGGATGCGATGAATGAGGCCGGGAACGAGGACCACGAATCCGAGGAGAAACACGGCGTGCCAGAAGTCGGCAAACCGCGTGCGGCCCCCATTGTCGATGTTCGCCTTGCTGCGCACGATTTCCGAAATCATCGGCAGGCCGCCCAGCGCACTCGCGGCGACATTGGCGATCCCGACCGCCAGCAGATCACGATCCATCGACGTCTTCCGCTTCCACGGATCGACGAGGTCGATCGCCTTGGCCGACAACAGCGACTCGATGCTGCCAACCAGAGCGAAGAGCGTCACCCACCACCAGGCCGTCAGCCGTGTCGCGGCCGCCGTGAACACGTGAAAGTCGGGGAGGGTGATCGCCGCCAGCAGATTGCCGGGAACACTGACAAGAAACGATTCGCCCACCCCGTATTCATGGCCCAGAAAGGAGTAGGTGTGTTCGTGCGAGAGGTCGAACCACGTCCCCAGTGGCACGGCGACCAGGAGCACGAGCACCGGGGCGGGAATCCGCTGCAACCATGCCGGTCGCAGCCGTGGCCGTGCAAACGGAAAGGCAAACAAGATCGCCAGGCTGACCAGTCCGATCAGCGCGATCTCCGGATTGAGGTGGGCGATCTTGTCCGGCAGTTCGCGAAGAATCTCGAGCGGCTCGCCACTGGCCTTCTGGCCGAACACGGCGGGAAGCTGCTTGAGCACGATGATGCAGCCGATCGACGCCAACATGCCGTGGACAACGGCCGTGGGAAAGAACTCGCTGAATTTCCCGACCCGCAACAGGGCGAACCCGACCTGCGCGATGCCGGCCACGCAGGCCACGGCGAGCGTCATGCGGTAGGCCGCGATGTCTGCGGTCGGATCGATGCCGGCGGTGAAACCGAACGATTGCATCGCCCCCAGCACGATCACGATCAGCCCCGCCGCCGGGCCCTTGATGGTGAGTTCGGAATTGCTGATGAATGTCGTGAGCAGACCGCCGATCACGGCCGTGAAGACACCGGCCACCGGGGGAAACCCGCTGGCCATCGCGATGCCCAGCGAGAGTGGCAAGGCGATCAGGAAGACGAAGAAACCGCTGACGAGATCGGGGCGAAAAAAGTGCACGAATCCGGTCGCCGTGCCCCGTGGCACGTCATGATCGTCGCTGCGCAGGGCATGCTGGCGTGGCTCATGGTTCATGGTCAGTGACTCCGGGAAGTTTCTCCGTCCCGGGGGGACGGGGCGTCGTGGCGCTCGCTCAACAGCGTCGTGGCGGCCTGCTGCAGGGTGCGGACGAGCGGGCCTGGCATGATGCCCAGCCCGACGACCGCCGCCAACAGGACCGCCATGCCAATCCGTTCTCTCGGAAGGATCGCATGGCGCGGCGCATCGATGATGGTGGGGCCGCCGAAGATTCCGAACCAGCCACGAATCACGGCGATGCCGGAGAAGACCGTGGCGAGAATGACGAGAATGCCACCATGCAGGTGCTCGGCGAGGCTGCCGGCAACGATCAGGTCGTCGGCCACAAACGACAGCGTGCCCGGCAGTCCGATCCCGGCGAGGCCAAAGAGGAGAAAGAAACCCGCCAACGCCGGCGCGTCCCAGAAGCGGCCCTGGGGCAGGTCGAGTCGCAGCAGGCCGGCCCGCCCCTCGAGCGCGGCGGCGACGACTCCGATGCCCGTCAGCGAGAGGCCGCTGGCGACCCAGAGCGTGAGCCCACCGGCCAACTCCATCGGGAGCGTGCCGGCGAGACCGGCCAACACGAGGGCCGACTGGCTGAAGGCGAGATAGCCGATGAGCCGGCGAAGATCCCGCTGCACGAGGGCCAGGGCCGCGCCATAAACCGCGGTGACGGGGGCCAATTGGGCAAACGCCACCAGTTCGTTGGGCACGCCATCGGCATGACCGACCAGCAGCCGGACGGCCGCATAACTGCCGACCTGCGGCACCGTCGCCAGCAGCGAGACGTGGAGAGGAGCTCCCGCGAAGAGAGCCGGAAACCAGAAGTGGAACGGGACGATGCCCTCGCGAATGAGCACGGCCACTGCCACGAGCCAGCCGCCCATCGTCCCGATCCAACCAGATCCCCGCTCCCACGGTGGATCGGCCAGCATCATGGCAGTGCCGATGGCAAGACAGCACAGGCTCGCCACGATCGTGATGGCGAAGACTCGCGAGGCGGGCCGCCCCCCCGGCTCATCACGCGTCGCCCGCCACACGGGAAAAGCGGCGGCCACGGCCAAGGCGACGATCAGCAGCGGATGAGCCGTGAGAAAGAGACCGCAGGTCGCAGCCGCTCCGCTGAGAAACCAGGCCGTGCCCCGGCCGTCGAGAGCACGCTGCGGAGCGGTGCCGATGACAACCACGAAGCAGGCCGCCACGAATGGAAGCAGCACCGCCGTCACCCCATCGACATGGAGCATGGCACCTCCGCCGAGCCGAGGCCCGTACTCGAGGGCGACTCCGCCTGTGCTCCACCACACCCAGACCGCCACGCCGGATACCACCGATGCCGCCAGCCCGGTGACCGCCGGCCACCGCGGTGCGTCTCGCCAGCACCGCAGCCGCACGGCAACGGCCGCCACGAGTGGACCCGCCACCGCGATGCCGCACGCGATGAGAATCGGCACGATCGACGTCGAGGACATGGACACCTCAGCGGCGCAGCCGCAGCTCACCGAGCCAATCGATCCAAGCCCGTTCGGCAGCATCGACCCGCTGGACGACGCCTCGGAACGGTTCGACGAGGAACCGCATCACCGCCATCTCTTCGTAGCCGCGGTCGAGCGCCACGCGATAGAGGGCCGCCCGCCACGCCTCCGGCAGCAGTGGCAGCCAGGGGCGGGTATTCCCCGGCTCTCCTCCCAACGCCGCGGCCAGGGCATGGCGATCATGGAGCGCCGAGGGCGACCGCAAAATCTGGAGGCTGCGGAGGATCGCATGGCTGACGACGTGCACCAGCGGGATCACCCGCCACCCCAGGCCGATCTCCACGAAAATGAGTCCGGCCTGCATCATCGAGCCATACGCGAGCATGCTCTTCAAGTCGGTCTGCACGCGACCGACGACGTTGGCATGCAGGGCCGTTCCACCGCCGATGACCACGAGCACCCAGCCCACGGCGGGAGCGGCATCGAGCAGCGATTCACAGCGGAGCAACACGTAGGCGCCGGCGTGGATCGACAGCGCGCCGTAAAAGATCGCGCTCGAGGGTGTCGGTCCCTCCATGGCCCGGGGTAGCCAGCCTGAAAACGGCACCTGCGCCGTCTTGCCGAGAGCCGCGAAGATCAAGAGCAACGAGATGATCGCCGCCGTCGATGACGGTACAAGACACGCCGCCTGCGGCCACGAACCGCGGAACAGTTTGTCAAAGTCGCCCGAGCCGACCGCCGCATGGATGACCACGCCGGCGGCCATAATCCCGGCATCGCAGATCCGGTAGGTGATGAAGGCCCGCACGGCCGCCTGCACGGCGTTGGCCCGCTCGTGAAAGAAGCCGATGAGGAGCATCGAGGAGATGCCGATGAATTCCCAGCCGGCGAAGAGGACGTCGATGCTGCCGGCCAGCACCATGAGGTTCATGCCGAGCCCGAAGAGGACCAGCAGCACGAAGAAGCGGGTGAAGCCGGGCTCACGATGGAGATACTTCCGGGCAAAGGCGTTGACCAGCAGGCACAGGCCCGTGGAGAAGCAGACGTAGGGAACGGAGAGACCGTCGGCCACGAGGTCGATCGTCGCCTCATGGTGCCCCACCGCAAACCAGGTGCCCAGGTGGACGATCTCCGGCGTGAAACCGCGGCCCGCCAGCACGGCGAGCATGACCACCGAGGCAACGAAGGCCACGGCAAAACTCGCCCCTACCAGGCGGGTCGTGGTCTGTTCCGTGAACGACCGACCGAGCACCGGGGGAATCCCGATCGCGGCCAGTGCCAGCGCGGGGGCGGCCAGCTGGGCGACGACGAGAAGGGCCACGAGGTCGTGGATCATGGAGGGATTCATCGCCGTTCTCCCGTGAGGGCGGCCAACGTGCGCGCCGGCGGAAGATGGCCGCGATGGCCGCCAAACCAATCGACCGACCGATTGACCACCGCGATCCGCGATGATTCCGGTTGATAGGGGACAAACCGACTGCCATCAAACAACAAGAGCCCGCTTCCTGGGGCACCCCAACTCGCCAGATGCACCCAGTGGTTCCTGATCAATCGCTCGACGGCAGACACGCGGGCCGCAGCATCCTGAATCCGTTCCGGTGGTGCATCAATGACCAGCAGCATCCGAACCGGCTCGTGAATCTCGACCGTCTGCCACGGCAGGCCAGTTCGAAGATCACTCGCGTGGCCGTCCATCACGCCGATCAGTCCGGTGATGTTGTGCGGTAGTTTCGTGCCGCAACCGTATCCGATCGGATCGATTCGCGAGAGTGTGTAGGCAAGGTTGATGCCGGCACCGACCGGAGCCACCGCTGCCAGCGACCGTGTGAGGATGACTCCATCAGGGTCGGCATCAGGGTCATACGACACAAGAAAGGCACGCCGGTCGAGAAACAGGCCGCGAGTTCTCCAGCGGCGACCGATGATGCAAATGGCGTTGGTAGCATGCCCGAGTTCGGGCCGGACCTGCGCCAGGTCGGCCGCCCGGCCCTCCACACGGCGCAAGGCCTCTGCGGGTGTGACATCCAGCGGCACGGAATCAAACCGACGGCAGCGTTCCTGTGCGTCCGCGGCGCGGGCCCGCCGGGTGGCGTCGGTGAACCGCGTGACTTCCTCACGATGGCTGCCCGGCACGCGGTCAAGATCATGCAACACAACCGCATTCGAGCAGGTATCGTGCATCCCACCGATGAACACGGTGTCATCAGGAATGAGAAGTCCGGAGTCTGCGAGGATCCGCCGCACCCGCGGGTCATTTGCCATCAGCGCAAAAGCTCGGGCGTTGGCCCCCCCCTTGCCACCGCCACAGGCGCCACAGTCATAGGCGCTTTCGTGGGGGTTGTTGAGGCTCACCGAACCGTGACCGAGCAGCACCACCAGCCTGGCGTAGCGAGCCATCAAACCCGCGTCCTCCAAAAGGCGGCGGACCATCTCCGCCATCTCCTCGACCGTGAATCCGTGGAGCGTGCCGTCGGCATGCTGCCTGTTGTCGGAACGCTCGAGAAGCAGCCGCGTGGCCACGCGATCGCGGCCAAGCCCCGCGGTGGCTTGTGCGAGTCGCTCGGTGAGCCTCGGAAACACCACGCGGGCAACCAACGGCACCGCGGCGATTGCCCCGCCCACGGCGGTGAGCAGCCCTCCGGCGACCAGCGTGCGGCTTCCGGCAGCGAGGCTTCCGGCCATTCGGCCGACCATCCACCGCATCGCCCGCCTCACATGCTGCCTTCCCGCGGCTGCTGCTTCCGGCACCTCCCTGACGGTGTGCTGCGGCTGAACGACGATCGGGCACAGCGGCGTGGCATGCCAGTCGTCGATACCGCGGTAGTACATCGGCACAAAAAAGAACCCGGCCGCCCCGAGCGTCTCGACTGCCGGCCCCTGCTCCTCCAGGTGACGTCGAAACGATTCGCAGCGGTCGTCCATGCAGAACACCGCCTGCACGTCGGGATGCTCGTCGCCGGGTGGACGAGAGGCTGAGTCGTGCGCGGCAAGCGCGTCGAGCGTGACGATGCGATGCCGACGCTCATAGGCCAAGTGGAGCAGGCGGCGGCGCGTGACGGCGTCGAATCCGTGAACCGTCTGCTCCACCTTGACGAGTTCATTCTCGTCGAGGCTGCGGATGTCGGCGGCGGTGAGTCCGACGAGTCGGGACACCTGACAGAGGAGAAACGCCCGGGCCACGCTGCCCGGGCCACGCCGCGGTGGATACCGATCCCGAAGCTCGGTCCACATGCCGGCCAGATCGCCCGCATGCCCCAGCCGGACCGCTGCCCACTGGGTGGCGACACGATCCATCACGAACCGCAGCGAGAGGAAGTCGGCAAGCCGGGCCGGCACGCGACAGACCGGCGCCCGGTCGGGCCGCAATTCCAACTGGTGGATCATGCCCGCCCAGCCCCGGAGGGCCAGCAGCGTGCGGGAGACCACTTCGTCGCGTGCCGACACGGGCACGCCGAGCCGGTCGATCTCGTCGGCAATCATGTCGAGCGGATCACGTCCCCGCATGGCGGCAAGTTCTGCGGGCAGCCGCGCGCTCCACGGCTCGGTCGGCACCCCGCGCCAGGTGTGGAGGGTGGCGACAGCCTCGACGAGCCCGCGGTCGCGGCCCGGCATCGGCCAGGCGGCCACACCCTGATCGAGGAAGGCGGCGCAGAGACGGATCAGCAGCGGATGAACCAGCGCATCGGTATCGAGTGTCGGGTCGACCGCGATGATCAGGTCTCGCGGACGCGCTGGAGGCAGCGCGTGGACGACGGCCGTGCGGAAGAGCGAAATCGCCTCCAGGCAGGCGCGCCAGAGATCCTGGGCATCGTCGCCCGGAAACGGCACTCGCTCCGTGAGCGTCCACCGTACGGCAACGTCGTCCTCCTGATGAACGGGGTGCTCGAGCAAGGCGAGGAATACCTCGCGCCGGGTGACTCGGCCTCTCGCCAGCGGCAGGCCGCTGTCGCCCTCCACATCGGCGTCGAGCACGGCCTCGAGGTCAGAGCGGTGAATGCGACCGCGGGCCAGCTCCTCGCGATAGGTCGATTCCGGCAGAAACGGCTGGGTATCGAAGGTGTGAGACGCCTCGACAACGGCCCGCTCGAACGGGCGACCCTCGAAGCCCTGCAGGATGTTTTGCGCGACGAAGACGTCGATCGGCCCCTGCGTGGGCAGGAGAGCGGCCGTCTTGGCAATCATCGCGGCGATCTGTTCGCGAACGAGCGGCGAGGACATGAAGGCACCACACGCCAGAGGACATCGGTCACGGCTTGCAGTGCGTTCACCACGCCGCCGCCAAGCCATTCCGCCTGCACCAACAGGGAAGCCTCCGGACCGCGCCGTCGCGGCCAGCAGGCCTCAGGCAGCAGGGGGGCCGCGACTCGTCCCGATCGACAGTCGCGTTCCGGACCGCGTCAACGCGGTGCACGGCGCAGCGATCCCCCTCGGGCGAATGTCGATCGACTCACCCGCCACCCGAGTGGCAAAGAGGTGCATCTTCGACTCGACCTCTTCCTCCCGCTCTTCTTCGACACTTTCACTACGGGATTCACCCGCCATGTCGTACTCGGGACTCGCCGCAGAAACAGAGGTATTCGGCCAGGCATCATGCGCCAGAGCGGCCGAGAGCAGCGGCATTCCGACCAGCATCGCCGATGATGCCGTGAAGAGAACAAGCAGATGTGCCGCGCGACGCGTCATATCCAAGACGCTACTTCAGCGCTCCCGGAGCGTCAATCGCAACCCGCTCGATCAGTGCCCCGCCACATGCATGGCGGGGCGGTACCAGGTCTCCCGCAGCCAATCGGCGATGAGGCCCACCTGCTGTGACGTGAGCATCGGCGCCGCCCCCTCCTCCGCAACGCCGAAGCTCGGCATCCGGTCGTTGGTGTCGCCGTAGAACCGCTCGTGCGTGGGATCATTGATGATGCCGACGAGCCACTCCCGAGATCCCCAGCCGGTGAGGTCGGGAGCCGTGCCAAGATCCATCTCGTTGTCGCCAAACCGGTGACAGCTGCCGCAGCGGTCGCCGTCGGCGATCAGTTTCCGCCCTTCCGCGACGAGTTCCTGATGGGCCTGCGGGTCGGGCCGGCCGGCCTCGGCAGCGAGCGCTACAATCACGGCCTCGACCTGATCCTTGCTCCAGGTATCGGCATCGGTCATGTCACCCGTGACGTACGACACCATGTCGCCTTCCTTGTGGGCGGTGTTGCCGAAGTAAGCCGGGCCGCCCACCTGATCCGGATCGAGCAGGCCACGGGACCAGCCGACCGTGCCAAAGCCGAAGAGGTTGGCGGCCGAGGCCTTCGCAAACTGGGCCGCTGCCTCGGGAGCCAGGGGATCGACATGGGCATGGCAGCTCGCGCAGTGC
>JBIKNV010000078.1:0-9610 GCA_044358475.1 Pirellulales bacterium
TCACGACCGACGGCGCCGGTGGGGAGGGTATTTACTACGCCTTCCCCGGAGCGGCCTATCAGGCGGCGGTCGGCACGCCGCGGATTCTTCACGGCATGAACCCCGGTAGCCCGAAGTATTGCGGACTGGAGATCGTTGACGGCCGCCATCTCCCCGACGATGCCCAGGGACTGCTGGTCACGAACGATTTTCGTGCCAACCGCGTCTGCCGCTTCCGGCTCACGGAGACTGGCTCGGGGTTCAGAAGCGTGAAACTTCCTGATCTCATCCATTCGAGCCGCGTCACGTTTCGCCCGATCGACGTGAAGATGGGACCGGACGGAGCGATCTACATTGCCGACTGGTACAACCCGATCATCCAGCATGGCGAGGTCGATTTTCGCGACCCGCGTCGTGACCGTGAGCATGGCCGGATCTGGCGGGTGACGGCGAAGCATCGGCCGCTCGTCCCGCGGATTGACTTCCGCAGCCTCGCCAGCGTGGACCTGTTTGCCCAGCTCAGCGCACCAGAGTCGTACGCCCGCGACATGGCCCGCCGCGAACTCTTTGCCCGCGGCGAGGCAGTTCGGGCTGATCTTGATCAGTGGCTGGCGAGCCTTGATCGCAGCGCCGCCGACTTCGAGCGACTGCGACTGGAGGCACTGCGGCTCAAGCAGGGGCTCGATCGCGGCAGTGCGGCAGGCATCGACCTACCGCTCCTGAAGGCGGTGCTCGCCTCACCCGACTCGCGGGCTCGGGCCGCGGCAGCACGCATCGCGCTCGACTGGGCCGACCGGCTCGATCAGCCGGCCGAGCTCCTGGCTGCGGTGATCGATGATCCCGCTCCGCAGGTGCGACTGGAGACCGTGCGGGCATTGGCAGGCATCGGCGGGCTACAGGCCGCAGGCTTGGCCCTCCACGCCGTCGATCACGATCGGGATGAGTACCTGGATTACGCCGTCTGGCTCGCGGCTCGCGACCTGCGGGATGCGTGGCTCCCTGCGGTGGTGGCAGGCACGTTTGACGATGGCGGCAAGCCGGCTCGCGTGATCTTTGCCGCCCGAGCGGCGGAGACGCAGGCAGCGGTACCCTGGATCGTGGCCCGCGTGCAGCAGGGCACGCTGTCGCCGGCTGATCGAATCGCGGCGCTCGAGGCCATCGCGGCACTCGGCAGCCCGGATGATCTGCGGCTCGTGTTTGAGATCGCGGTCGATCCGAAAACGGAGCCCGCGCAGGCCGCGACGTTGCTCACGCTCCTGGTCGACACCCAGACCCGTCGTCATGTCAGCCCCGCCGGCGACCTCGCACCGGTCACGCGGCTCCTCCAGGCCAGCGACGCCGCCCGTATCGCTTCGGCGATCGCAGCCTGCGGGGCGTGGAAACTGGTCCCGGCGATCGAGCCGCTCGCGACGATTGCCAAAGACTCAGGACGGCCACCAGCCCAGCGGCAGGCGGCGCTGCGAGCCCTGGGCGGCCTGCCTGACGACGCTGCCCGCGTCGTCCTTGTCGAGATCGCCAGGGCATCAGACTCTCCGGTCGGCGACCGCGCTGCTGCCATCACGGCGCTCGTGTCCCGCTGGCCCGAGGAGGCGGCCGTGCAGGCCGCCGCGTTTCTTCCGAGCGCCACCGATGCGATGGCTCTCGATGCCGTCTACCGTGGGTTCTTGTCAGCCAAGGGTGGGCCGGAAAAACTTGCTGCGGCCATCGACGCAGGCTCCGTGGCCCTGCCTACCGTCTCCGTGCAGGCGGGCCTGCAGGCGATCAGCTCTGCTGGCCGCCAGGAGCCGCAGCTTGAACAGGCTCTTGCGGCTGCCGGCACCCGCTTCGGCGACTCGGCAGCGACCGCGTCCAGCCGCCATGCGATGACCGGTGCCGACCTCGACGCCTTCGTAGAACTTGTTCGCACGAAGGCAGATGCAACGCGCGGTGAAGCAATTTTTCGTCGTGAGTCGCTCAAGTGCGTCGCCTGCCATCGCGTCGGCGACCACGGCCCGCGGGTGGGGCCAAACCTGGCGGCGATCGGGGCGGCCAGCCCGCTCGACTACATCATCGATTCCCTCGTGCATCCGGCCAAGAACGTGAAGGAGGGGTACCAAACGCTCGTCGTACTCACCGACGACGGCCGCTTGGTGAGCGGCATTCAGGTGTCGCGGAGTGACGAGGAGCTCGTGGTGCGGGATGCGCTCGACCGCGAGGTCCGGGTTCCCACGGCCGAGATCGACGAGGAGTCGATCGGCACGTCGCTGATGCCGGCTGGCCTGATCGACCCGCTCTCCCGCGAGGAGCTCGCTGACCTCGTCCGCTACCTCTCCGGGCTCGGCAAATGAGTTGCGTTCATGGCCTGATCACGGCGAGCGACGATGACAGGGTGCTGCCTACGGGCGTGTCGCTGAAGTATGTTCCACTCACCGGGGCGATGTCGGCGGAGGAGAGTCCGACCGCTGTCGGTACGAAACAGTGATCGCACAGGACACCGTGGGTCGGGTCGAGACCGATCCAGCCGGCGCCGGGAAGATAGGCCTCGGCCCACGCGTGCATCGCGCTTGCCGCACGGCGGTCTTCGTCGGCCACGTCCCCTTCGAACAGGTAGCCTGACACCAGTCGGGCAGCGACGCCATTGTGACGCAGCGCTTCCGCCATGAGCACGGCCACGTCCCGGCAGGCACCGCGGCCGCGGGCGAGCGTTTCGCCGACGGACAGTGGCTCCCCATCCTCCCGTCGCTCGTAGCCGATCGCATCGGCGGTCCAGCGGTTCATGGCGATGAGGCCCTCGATCGTCGGACGGCTGGCCACCGCCAGCGACTCGGGCCAGACGGCATTCTGGGTGGGCCGCAGATACGGGGCCAGAAGTCGGCGCTCCTCGGGCGTGTAGTCGCAGGGAATCCGGAGCCCACGGGGCTCGAGCAGGAAATCGAACGGATTCCGTTCCCGGACGTCGAGATCGAGATCGAGGCCGATCGCGAGACGTGGTAACTCGTCCGGAAAGAAGCAGGTCGCCACCACGTTGTCGAACAGGTCACGACGAAATTGCACGCTCGCATTATCGACCGTCATGAGCGACTGCCGTTCGATCCGCACCAGCGGATCAGGACGCGGAAAGAGCCGCAGCACGTGGATCGAAAGCGAGGCCGGCGAATCGTAGCGATACTCGGCCCGATAACGAATCGTGAGTCTCATGCGGCTATGCCTCGAAAAATATCCTGAGCCCAGACCGCCTGAAACCATACTGTCGCACACATCGCCGCTGCGATCAAAGGGGCCGGGGCGAAGTCAGGAGCGGCCAGCCGCGTACACTCCCATCATCCTCTCGAGCATGGAGTTCGATCGTGGCCGAATCAGCACCAGCCCTCGTCGCCCGGCTTCTTGATCCAGCCGCCTACCCCCATCCGACAGCCGGCATTCGGCTGATCGAGACCCACATCTCATGGGTCTTTCTCACCGGCGACTTCGCCTACAAGATCAAGAAGCCCTGCAACCTCGGTTTCCTCGATTTCTCCACGCTCGAGCGACGACGACGCTGTTGCGAGGAGGAGGTGCGGCTGAGCGGCCGGTTCTCACCCGACCTGTATGTCGGGGTCGTGCCAATCGCGGGCCCGGCCCATGAAGCGACGGTGGACGGCGTGGGCCAACCAGTCGAGTGGGCGGTGAAACTGCGGCAGTTTGACGAGGCGGGCCGACTCGACCGGCTGTTTGACGAGGAGAAACTCACGGCCGACGACTGCGAGAGGCTCGGCGCGGAAATCGCTCGCGTCGAGGAACGGCTGGCCGTCGCCGATCCGCAGGCCGGCTGGGGAACGCCTGACGCCTTCGCCGCCACCGTGGCGATGAACCTCGACCAGCTGAGAAGGGCACGGCCGCAGGCGGCTCAGCAGGCCGATTCACTGCAGGCCTGGATCGATGCGGAGGTTGATCGTGTTGGCCGCACGATCGAGGCCCGCGTGGCAGCAGGAAAGATTCGTGAATGCCACGGCGACCTGCATCTCGCCAACATCGTCCTCCACGACGGGCAGCTGATGGCCTTCGACGGCATCGAGTTCAACGACTCGCTGCGGTGGATCGACGTCGCGAATGACATCGCTTTTCTGGCGATGGATCTGCATGCCCGCGGGCGGCCCGATTTCGCGGCCCGTGTGATAAATGCCTGGATGGAGGTGGCCGACGACCACGCCGCCGCCGGGGTGCTGCCCCTCTTCATGGTGTACCGGGCCATCGTGCGGGCGGCGGTGGCCGCAATCCGGCTGGGGCAGGCGATCGCGATCGGCGACGCCGCCGCTGCCGAGGCCGCGAGCTGCGACAGCGACCGCTACCTCGACCTCGCCATGAGCCTCAGAGCAACCCGTCAGCCTCGGCTCTTCGTGACGTCAGGCGTTTCGGGCACGGGAAAGACCACGCTCGCCGGCCGGATCATCGACGCCTGCGGGGCGGTTCGCCTGCGGAGCGATGTGGAGCGGAAACGACTCGCCGGGATGGCGGCCACCGACCGGCCGGCAGACGAGAGCCACGCCCGGGAACTGTATGGGGCAGAGATGACCAACCGCGTCTACCAGCGGCTCGCGACCCTCGGCGCGACCCTGCTGCGGGCCGGCACGAGCGTCGTGATCGATGCCACCTGCACTGTCCGCCAGCAGCGAGAGATGCTGGCGGCGGTGGCCCGTGATGAGGGCGTAGCGCTCTTGTGGCTCGAACTCGATGTGCCGGCGGAGTTTGTGCTGGCTCGCGTCGCAGCGCGGCAGGCTGCCGGCACCGATGCCTCCGACGCGTCGCTCGACGTAGTACGGTCGCAGCTGGCCAGCCGCCAGCCGATCACGCGTGAGGAAGTGGCCGCCGTGCCAGGGGCGAGGCTCGTAGTCGTCAGCCCGTGGGAGTCGGAAGACCCCGCCTTCATTCGGCGAGTCACGACCGCCGGAGGCCGCGACGGGTGGCCCAGCGACGGAAGCCAAACATGAACATCAGGTTCGGCCAGGAAAAGAGCAGCCGCGTGACGATGCCCCACAAGCCGGGCTTGTGCTCATATTCGATGTGCTCGCGGATCTCGGTGACCGAATCAGAGAGCGGCACGAATGAGTGCGTATGTTCCCATTTCTTCGCCGGGCCCTCGGCCTGAATGTCGGTAAAGCCGGTATCCGACACATTCTTGTGAACGGCGGTCCAACGGAGGGGCAGGGGACCGACCCACAGCGTGAACTTCGACACCGACCCCTCGGCGAGCGGCTCGATTGAATGCAGCTGCACGATCGTGGGGGGCGGAGTGAGCCGCTTGAGGGCACTGGTGTCGTGGTGAAAGTCCCGCACGGCAGAGAGCGGGGCATCAACGGTGAAGGAGTAGTCGAAGACAGGCATGGTGCGGTATTGTAGCTCGCATGCGTGCATCGCCACTTTTGCAGCCCTTCGACCTGCACGGTTTGCGTCTTCCCAATCGCATTGTCATGGCACCGCTTACGCGGTCGCGGGCTGGGGCCCAGCGGATTCCCAACGCCGTGATGGCCGAGTATTACACCCAGCGGGCAAGCGCCGGACTCGTCATCTCCGAGGCTACGACGATCTCTGCGGAGGCGAACGGCTGGCTCGAGTCGCCCGGCATCTATTCCGACGCGATGGTCATGGGCTGGAAAACCGTGACCCAGGGGGTGCACGACAATGGCGGCCGCATCTTTCTCCAGCTGTGGCACATGGGCCGGGCCTCACACAGCACGTTCCACGGGGGCAGCCTACCCGTTGCACCGTCGCCGATCGCGATTAAGGGTGACGGCATCCCCACACCACAGGGCAAACAGGCCTACGAGACGCCCCGGTCGCTCGAGACCGCCGAAATCCCTCGTGTTGTCGACGACTACCGCTCCGCGGCGGCGCGGGCCAAGGAGGCGGGCTTCGATGGTGTCGAGGTCCACGCCGCCAATGGCTATCTGATCGACCAGTTCCTGCAGTCGAAGACCAATCATCGCACCGACGCCTACGGCGGCAGCGTGATTAATCGGTGTCGGTTCCTGCGCGACGTCGTCGAGGCAGTGACGAGTGTCTGGCCGGCCAGCCGCGTGGGCGTGCGGCTTTCGCCCAATGGCTCGTTCAACGACATGGGATCGCCCGACTTCCGCGACCAATTCACGGCCGCAGCGCGGGCCCTCGACCCGTTCGGACTGGCATATCTCCACGTGGTCGATGGCCTCGGCTTCGGGTTCCACGAACTCGGCGTGGCGATGATGCTGTCCGAATTTCGGAAGGTGTTTCGCGGGCCGCTCATGGGCAACTGCGGCTACACGCAGGAGACTGCCGAAACAGCGATCGCGTCGGGGGCTGCCGACCTGATTGCTTTCGGTCGCCCCTACATCAGCAACCCCGACCTCGTCGAGCGGTTCGCCCACGGCTGGCCCCTCGCCGCCCCGGCCCCGATGGCCGACTGGTATTCTCCGCAGGGCGGCCGTGGCTACACCGATTTCCCTGCACACCCAGTGTCCTGACGGCAGTCCTCCGTGGATCGAAAAGCACGATGACCGGCGGTGCCCCAACGTGGCTTCTGCCCGATGACCTGCCGGTCGCTGCGGTCCTCGGTGAGGCCGTGGCTGCGTCGCGCACGGGCGCGGCTGTCGTCACGGCGCCCCCCGGCTCCGGCAAGACGATGCTCGTGCCGGCGGCGGTGCTCGATGACCTGCCGGCTGACCAAAACGTCGTGTTGCTACAGCCACGCCGGCTGGCGGCACGGTCGGTCGCCCACCAGATCGCCCGCCTGCGTGGCTCCGATCTCGGCGGCGAGGTGGGCTACCAGGTGCGGTTCGATTCCCGCACCAGCGGCGCGACCCGTCTCGTCGTCGAGACCACCGGCATCATGCTGCGGAGGCTGCTCAGTGACATCGCGATTGATGGAATTGGCGCGGTTGTGCTCGATGAATTTCATGAGCGGTCGGTCGAGATGGATCTTGTCCTCGGCCTGCTCGTGCGGCTCCGGCAGACGGTGCGGCCTGACCTGCGGGTGATCGTGATGAGCGCTACGCTGGCCACCGAACCGGTCGCCCGTCTGCTCGGTGGTGAAGCCGGGCCATGCCCCGTCGTCGCTGCCGATGGCCGGCTCCATCCGGTCGACGTTCGCTATCAAAAACGGGGCGATCAGCGGCCGTTGCCGGAGCGGGTGGCTGCGGCCGTGCCTGAAGCCCTCAAGACCACCGACGGCCACCTGCTCGTCTTTCTGCCCGGCGTGGGTGAGATCATCCAGTGTGAGCGGATGCTTGCCGACGTGGCCAGCCGGCAGGGGCATGCCTTGTTCACGCTCTTCGGCGACCTGCCACCTGAGCAGCAGGATCGCGTGCTCGATGATGTCGGCCGCCGCAAGATCATCCTCTCGACGAACGTGGCGGAAACCTCGCTGACAATTCCCGGCATCACCGCCGTAATCGACTCGGGCCTGGTGCGGCAGATGCGGGTGGCGGCGGCGACGGGCCTGCCGCGGCTGGAGCTGATTCCGATCTCACAGGCCTCGGCCGAACAGCGGGCGGGTCGAGCAGGGCGGACGGGGCCGGGCCGCTGCTGGCGGCTGTGGGACGAGGCCGCACACCACGTTCGGCCGGCGGCCGATACACCCGAGGTCCTGCGGGGCGATCTTGCCGGGCCGCTCTTGCAACTCCTCGTGCTGGGCGAGCAGGAGGCGTTTCCGTGGCTTGATGAACCGCCGGCTGAGGCCGTGACTCAGGCAATTACACTCCTCGAGCGACTCGGGGCGATCGGTATCGTGAGTGACGGTGAGCACGCGACACCAGTCGTGACGCTCCTTGGTCGTGAGCTCTCACGGCTTCCCGCCCACCCGCGGCTGGCCCGGCTCCTGCTCGCCGGGGCCCGTCATGGCGTGCTCCGGGAGACATCGATTGCCGCCGCCATGCTCTCCGAGCGGGATCCCTTTCGTGCGGGCCAGCATGCCGGCCGTGGTCCGCGAGACCGCATGACCGTCCGGACGCGGAGCGACGTGGTCGACCGCGTGATCGCGCTGCAGGCGTTTCACACTGGTACGCCGGTCGCAGACGCCGATCTCGATGTCCACCCCGGCGGCGGCCGGACGGTGCTCCAGGCCGCTGAGCAGCTCTACCGCCTTGTCGAGGCCGATCTCGCACCGCGGGCTGCCGACCCGGCGGCGGCCCTCATGCAGGCGTTGTGGGAGGCGTTTCCCGATCGGCTGGCCAAGGCCCGCCCCGGAAGCGGCGACCGGGCCACGATGGTGGGCGGTCGCGGCCTCCGGCTCGATGGCGGATCGCGGGTACGGCAGGAGCCGTTCGTGCTGGCGATCGACCTCGCCGATGACCGCGGTGAGGCGCGGGTGCGGCAGGCGTCGGCCGTCGACATGGCCTGGCTCGACGAGGAGCCGCTCGCGTCCACGAATCTCGTGGCCTCAAACCTGCGGACGGTCGATGAGATCGTGTTCTCCCCAGCGCGGCGTCAGGTGGAGGCCCGCCGCCGCACGTACTGGGATGACCTCCTTCTGGAAGAGACGCCGATCGCCATCAGCGACGCGGCGGCGGCGGCGGCCGTGCTCGCCCGGGAGGCGGCGGCACAGTTCGACCGGCTTGCTCCAGCCGCAGAGTCAGCCGCCGGTGCATTCCGCGGCCGCGTCAGCTGGCTGGCCGCCGCGATGCCCGACTTGGGGCTTCCCATGTTCGATACGGCGTCGCTCGTGGCGATCCTGCCGGACGTGTGCAGGGGGCTCACGTCCCTCGATGAAGTCAAAGCTGCCGACTGGCTGTCGCGGCTGCACGCCGCCGTCGGGTATGAGCGTCTGCCTGAAATTGACCGGCTCGCTCCGGCCGAGATCGAACTCCCGAATGGCAAGCGACACGCCATTCGCTACGACGCCGGAAAGGAGCCGATCGTCGCTGTCCGCATCCAAGAGCTCTTCGGCATTGCCGAGACGCCACGAATCGCCGGCGGCCGCGTGCCTGTGCTGCTTCATCTGCTCGGCCCCAACCATCGGCCGCAACAGGTCACGAGCGACCTGGCCAGCTTCTGGAAAAACACCTACGCGGAAGTAAAGAAAGAACTCCGGCGGCGGTATCCAAAACACGCCTGGCCCGATGACCCGTTGGCCGCGAAGGCATCCCAATCAGGCCTCAAACGTGACGCTCACTAGTCGCAGGCATTCCGGTCAGACTGGTCGTAACGATCGGGCAGGGGACTGACGATCGAGCTGGGGCTTGGCGGCGAGTCTGCCGATCCCATAGTGCCGGTACCCTTTCCCGATGGAGCCAGAAATACTCATGTCCCGCCTTGCCCCCCTGTTCGCGATCGTTGTCGCCACACTTCTCCCGTCCGTTCTCCATGCCGAGGCCCCCACGCCTGCCGCCGCTCCGAATCCGGCTGTCGAAGCCGCTACGGAAGCTGCCGCCGACGCCGCCCCGCAGGCTGCGGTGCAGCAGCGGGCCGCTCGCCCTGTCCAGCGTTCGAGCCGGTCTGTTGAGCCGACCCGTCGCGGCCCGGTCGCGAAGCTCATCGAACTCGAGCGCCGCAAGAACGAGTGGCTGCGGGAAACGTTCCGGAATAATTGATCCACCGGCCTGTCTCCAGCTGCCGGGCCAACGCTGTAGGATGGATGTCGAGGAATTCGGCATGACTCCAACAGCGGCCCGGTGGCTGGAAGGGCTTCGTGACTTCGTCGCCC
>JBIKNV010000500.1:0-2644 GCA_044358475.1 Pirellulales bacterium
CCACCCGCATGCCGAGCGTCGACATGAAGACGATGTCGAGCAGCAGGTGGCGAAGCGAATCGGGATGCTCGACGACACTGCCGCCAAGCTTGATGACGGTCGTGGTGTCGCGAAACTTGCGAATCCAGCCCAGGGCTTCGATCAGCGTGTCGGCCTTTTGGATGGCCTGCTTCTGCACTTTGGAAATGACGGGGCTGCTGGGCACGGGCGGACCGATCCTGGGTTGGAGGAGCAGGCGGGAAACGAACAATCCTACCAAGCCGGCCGGAACAGGAAACGGTGGTTTTTTGCCCGGGAAATGGCCGCCGAAGGCCGTCAGTTGGAGATCACCTCGGAGAATGTGCCGGATTGAACGACCCGCCCCTTTTCGAGCCGGTAGAGCACGTCGCAGTCGGCGATGGTCGACATGCGGTGGGCGACGATGATCAGGGTCTTCGTGCCGTGCAGGGCGTTGACGGCTTCCACGACACCCCTCTCGGTGTCGGTGTCGAGCGCGCTGGTCGCCTCGTCCAGCACGAGCACCTTCGGATCATGGTAGAGCGCCCGGGCGATGCCGATCCGCTGCCGTTGGCCGCCCGACAGCCTGACGCCCCGTTCACCCACGAAGGTGTTGGCCCCGGCCGGCAGACTGGCCACGAACTCATCGAGTTGGGCGGCTTTCAATGCCCGGCGGACGGCCGCGTTGTCGACGTCGTGCTCGGGCACCCCAAACGCGATGTTCCTGCGGATCGTGTCGTCGCAAAGGTAAATCGACTGCGAGACATAACCGACCGTATCCTGCCAGCCGCGCAGGTTGTCGTGGATGTCGTTGCCATCGACCGTCACGCGTCCGCTCGACGGTGGCAGCAGACCGAGGATGATGTCGACGAGCGTGCTTTTGCCGGCGCCGCTGCCCCCCACGAGGCCGATCGACGCGCCGTGCGGGATGCTGATGCTGACCCCGTCGAGCACGTTCTCCGTGGTGCCCGGGTAGCGGTAGGAGATGTCGCTCAGGACGACGGCGTCGCGAAACGGCATGATCGACGCGGGCCGTTCGGAAGAGGTCGCGTCTGCCAGTCGCAGCTCTTTCGCGAGACCTTCGAGCATGACCCCGGAGTGCCGCAGCTTGTTCGTGGCGGCCGTCACGTGGTTGACCGACGGGAGCATGCGGAACGCCACCGTGGCGAACAGCCCGAGCATGGGAAGCAAACGTTCGGAGGGAGTGCCCTGCCAGACCATGACGGCCGTGAGGAGCAGAAGCGCCGCGACGGCGAGCATTTCGAACCACAGACGCGGCACCTGTTGCACCAACGACTGCAACGCCGCCACGCGGGCGTGGCCGTCGGAATGGTGGCGGAACTGCTCCACGAACTCCTGCTCGCAGCCGCGAATCTTCACGTCCTTGGCGCCACCGAGCCCCTGCTGCACGTGCTTGATGATCATCTGTCCGTGATGCCGCTGGGCCGTCGCCCAGCGGCGCGAGCGGGGGCGTGCAATCGCTTGGAACAGCCATGCGGCGGCCCCGAGCATGCTGGCCACGACGATCGCGCCGGTGGGTTCGAACCAGAGGAGGAGGCCGATCATCCCGGTCAGCACCAATAACTCCGAGACGGTCATGAGGAAGAGCCCGCAGACGTGGGCGAACTCGGTCGATTCATTGATCGTTCGCATCAATTCGGCTGAATGGCGTTGCAGATGAAACGTCCACGGCTGCGCGAGGTAGGTAGCAAACAGCCTGCGGCTCGTGCTGGCCTGGGTTGCGGTAACGAACCGCGATTGCCAGTACGCCACGAAGAGCAGAAATGCCGACTTGACGGCGTAGACCGCCAGAAGCCCGAGGAGCACGAGGAGCACGAGCTGGTTGGGTGCCGGATTGCCGAGCCAGTTGAGCAAGCCGGTCAGCCGGGGAGAGGGCGCGTCGCTCGTGCGTGTCATGAATGCCAGGGCGGGCACCACGAGGCCGACGCTGAGCGTCTCGAGCAGGGTGCCCACCAGCACGAGGGCGAAGAGGATGACACCAGCGCGCCGCTGCTTCGGCAGCAGGATCGACCAGATTTGTCGGGCAGTGGTCATGACCCTTCAAGCGTAATCAAAAACTCTGAAAACATAGTTTTTTGGCAAAAAACGCCAAAATCCGCGCCCGCCAAGCAGATCAACGCTCCGCTGCCCCGCGGTGCGGACACAGTGCGTCGCCGATCCGCCGGCCGGCAGGATGCCGGCCTCAGCCACGGCGACCGGCGCTCGCGTGCCGTCAGAAAGCCACCATAAACTGGGTCTGGATGGCGGTGCCCGTGTATCCGGCCCGGTAGGGATAGAGGATGTTTTGTGCGGGGTTGCGGTTCATGTAGAGGGCCTCGAGCGTGAATCGGCCCTGACGGGATCGGTTCACATACCAGTTGAATCCGCCGCCGTATTCCTGGCCCGTTCCGTAGGGACCGGTCACGACGCTCGACCGAGCGTAGATTTCGTGGGTCCGGGGGACGAAGCACCACGATAGGTAGCCGAGGCCGCCGTGGTCGAAGGTGCTCGAACGCTGGAAGGTGCCAATGCCTTTGAAGTCGTCGAGCGTTCGGAAATAGTATTCGACATGGGCCGCCCAACCCCGGTATTTCCAGCCCGCGTCGACGGTGGCGAGCTGGTAGCGGTACTTCTGGACACGGGAGCC
>JBIKNV010000501.1:0-2637 GCA_044358475.1 Pirellulales bacterium
ACCTGCGGCCTCGCGCGGCCGCGATGGCGCCGCCTGGGCGGCCTGATCCTCCTGCCCCGGCTGCCCCGAAACAATTTCTCGCCGGTTCCCGCCGGCCATTGGCCGGCCTCCGCTTTCCTGCCATATTGGGCCCCCGCGAGCCCGAAAACAGCCAGGAAAGGCAGCCCATGAAAATCCACGAATACCAAGCGAAGGATCTCCTGCGGGCCGCCGGCGTGCCCGTGCTCTCAGGCAAGGTGGCCCGCACGCCCGAAGAAGCGGCCGCAGCCTTCACGGCGCTCGGCACGCCCGTCTGCGCGGTCAAGGCGCAGATCCATGCGGGGGGCCGCGGCAAGGGGCAGGTGAAGGGGAGCTCCCAGCGCGGCGTCGAGCTCGCCAAGACCGCCGACGATGCCACGCGGATCGCCAAGGGACTGCTCAACAACACGCTCGTGACGATCCAGACCGGACCCGAGGGGCAGGTCGTGCGGCAGGTGTTCGTCGAGAGCGGCTGTGCGATCGACCGCGAACTCTACTGCGCAGTCCTCGTCGACCGCCGCGTCGGCTCCCCCGTCCTCATCGCCAGCACCGCCGGCGGTATGGACATCGAGGAGGTGGCCGAGAAGACGCCCGAACTGATCCTTTCCGAGCCCTTCGACCCCGACCGCGGCCTCGCCGGCTACCAGGCCCGGCTTCTCGCCTCGAAGCTGAAGCTGCCCACCGCCAGCTGGCGGCACGCCGAGAATTTTTTCAGGAAGCTCTGCGCCGCATTCGTCGCGCTCGATGCGTCACTCCTCGAGATCAATCCGCTCGTGCTCACGAAGGATGGGACGCTCGTCGCCCTCGACGCCAAGATGACGTTCGACGACAACGCCCTCTTCCGCCACAAGGACCTCGCCGCCCTCCGCGACGAGGCGGAGGAGGAGCCGGCCGAAACGCGGGCCGCCGCCGCCGGGCTGTCCTACGTGAAGTTGAACGGCACGATCGGCTGCCTCGTGAACGGCGCCGGCCTCGCCATGAGCACGATGGACCTCGTCAAGTATCACGGCGGCGAGCCGGCCAACTTCCTCGACGTGGGCGGCGGCGCTGATGTGAAGCAGGTGACGGAGGCCTTCCGCATCATCCTCTCCGACAAGCACGTCAAGGCGATCCTCGTGAACATCTTCGGCGGCATCATGCGTTGCACGACGATCGCCAATGCTCTCGTCGAAGCCTCGAAGACGGTCGGTTTCACCGTGCCGCTCGTCGTCCGGCTCGAGGGCACGGAGGTCGAGGAAGGGAAGAAAATCCTCGCCACGAGCGGCACCAAGATCATCACGGCCGACGGCCTCACCGACGCCGCCAAGAAGGTCGTGGCGGCAAGCAAAGCCTGATAGAAACAAATCCGAGAGACACCTCATGAGCATCCTCGTCAATCGCGACACCCGAGTCATCTGCCAGGGCATCACCGGCAAGGTGGGGGAGTTTCACACCCGCGGCTGCCTCGACTACGGCACCCGCATGGTTGGCGGCGTGACGCCGGGCAAGGGGGGCGAGAAGATCGCCGACCTTCCGGTCTTCGACACCGTCGCCGAGGCCCGCGACGCGACCGGCGCCAATGCCACGATGATCTTCGTGCCCCCGGCCTTCGCGGCCGATGCGATCCTCGAGGCGGTCGACGCCGGTATCGAGCTGGTGATCGCGATCACCGAGGGGATCCCGGTGCTCGACATGGCCCGCGTCATGCCCGTCGTGAAGGCCTCGAAGAGCCGGCTCATCGGCCCGAACTGTCCGGGCGTGATCACGCCGGGCGAGTGCAAGATCGGCATCATGCCGGGCTACATCCACACGCCGGGCCACGTCGGCGTGATGAGCCGCTCCGGCACGCTCACCTACGAGGCGGTCTGGCAGCTCACGCAGCTCGGCCACGGCCAGAGCACCTGCGTGGGTCTCGGCGGCGATCCGCTCGTCGGCTCGAGCTTCATCGACATCCTCGAGCTCTTTCAGAACGACCCCGACACCCACGCCATCCTGATGATGGGGGAGATCGGCGGCTCGGCGGAGGAGGAGGCCGCGGCCTACGTGAAGCAGCACGTCACGAAACCGGTGGCCGCGTTCATCGCCGGCCGTACCGCGCCCCCCGGCAAGCGGATGGGCCACGCAGGCGCCATCATCTCCGGCGGCAAGGGAACGGCCGAGGCCAAGCTCGCCGCCCTGCGCGACGCCGGCATCGAGATCGCCGAGAGCCCGGCCGACATGGGAACCGCGCTGGTTCGCGCGATCGCACGGCGGAAGTGAACGCCTTCTGAAGTAGTACGGGCCTTCGGACCGGCAGAAGTCTCGTCGCGGTGGGCCGCGGCGGCCCAATGCTCCTCGAGCTTCCGCCGGGCCCTCGGCCCTCGCCGACCGCAGGAATTCCCGACCGCCTTCCTGCGATGCAGAGGCTGGCAGACGTGATGGGATGGCGGCGTTGATTTACACTGCGGTCATGAAGATCAGCTTGTTCATCCCCTGCTTCGTCGACCAGATGACACCGCAGGTGGGCATGGCGGTGGCCCGCGTGCTCGAGCGGCTCGGCCACACCTGCGAATTTCGCTCGGCGCAGACCTGCTGCGGCCAGCCGAGCTTCAACGCCGGCTATTGGGACGAGGCCCGCGCCGTGGCGATCCGCGCCCTCGA
>JBIKNV010000536.1:0-2636 GCA_044358475.1 Pirellulales bacterium
TAATGCAATGGAGTGCGTAAAACCTTATCTTTAGCTTCCTTATCCGCTCCAGCATCTATAAGAAGTTTAGCAACTGCTTCGCTATTTATAATTGCCGCATAATGCAAAGGAGTGCATAATAAAATTTTAGATTGAGCATCTTTATCCGCTCCCTTACCAAGCAAATACTTTGCTAATCCTATATTATTATGTTCAGCTGCCCAATGTAAATTCTTATAATCAAACTCTATACCATGCTGAGATTGAAGAACTTCAATCAAATCCCAATTAGGTTCATCCTTTTCTATTTCTTCTTCAAACCACTCTTGAAGTTGTTCAGGACTTAAAAATATAAGTTTATTTACTTGATGAAATAGTTTAACATCATAACCAAGTATATCTGACATCTCTCGTTCAGCATCAAAGGTTTCACTTTCAAATTGCTTAACTTCAGGATTCAGCTCAGGTAAAGATTGGCAAAGTTCATCACTAGCATAATGCCATGGTATATTACCTTCAACATCTTTAGCTCCCTTATCCGCCCCAGCATCCAAGAGGAGTTTAGCAACTGCTTCGCTATCATCCATTGCCGCCAAATGTAATGGAGTGTTTAAATTCTCAGTTTGAGCATCCTTATCTGCCCCAGCATCAATCAGAAGTTTAGCAACTGCTTTGCTATTATGAATTGCCGCAAAATGTAAAGGGGTTTCTAAATACTTATCTTTAGCATTCTTATCCGCCCCAGCATCCAAGAGGAGTTTAGCAACTGCTTCGCTATCATCCATTGCCGCCAAATGTAATGGTGTCCATCGATACTTATCCATTACATCCATCTCCACTCCCTTATCAAGCCAATACTTTGCTAACCCTACTTTATTCTGTTCAGCCGCCCAATGTAAATTTTTATAATCAAACTCTATATCATGCTGAGATTGAAGTGCTTGGATTAAATCCCAACTAGGTTCTTCTTTCCCCATTTCATTGTAAAACCATTCTTCAAGTTCTTCTTGGCTTAAAAATAGAAGTTTATTCACTTGATTAAACAATTTAACATCATAGCCAAGTATATCTGACATCTCTCGTTCAGCATCAAAGTTTTCACTTTCAAATTGTTTAGCATCAGGATTCAGTTCAGGTAAAGATTGGCGGAGTTTAGAACCTGCTAAATCCCATGCTGTATTACCTTTATTATCTTTAGCCCCCTTATCCGCCCCAGCATCTATAAGAAGTTTAGCAACTGCTCCGCTATCATCCATTGCCGCATAATGCAAAGGGGTTTGTAAATCCTTATCTTTAGCATCCTTATCCGCCCCAGCATCTATAAGGAGTTTTGCAACTGCTTCGCTATTTCTAATTGCCGCAAAATGTAAAGGTGTTAGTAAATTCTCAGTTTGAGCATCCTTATCCGCCCCAGCATCTATAAGAAGTTTAGCAACTGCTTCGCTATTATGAACTGCTGCAAAATGTAAAGGAGTGCTTAAATACATATTTTTAGCATCCTTATCCGCCCCAGCATCTATAAGGACTTTAGCAACTGCTTCGCTATTATAAATTGCTGCCCAATGTAAAGGAGTGCGTAAAACACTATCTCTTGCATCTTTATCTATTCCTTTATCAAGCCAATATTTTGCTAATCCTACTTTATCGTGTTCAACTGCCCAATGCAAATCCTTGTAATTAAACTCTATACCATGTTGAGATTGAAGAATTTCAATCAAATCCCAATTAGGCTGGTCTTTACCTATTTCTTCTTCAAACCAATCTTCAAGTTCTTCTTGGCTTAAAAACAATAACTTATTCACTTGATGAAAAAGTTTAACATCATAGCCAAGTATATCTGACATCTCTCGTTCAGCATCAAAGGTTTCAAAAAGTTTAATGTATTTCATATTATTTCCATTTAATTCAAATTTATATATCCTATAAGTTGTTATTCTTTTTTTCTTTTTGTATATTTGCTATTATGTTTTCTTCTACAAGAAAACTAACATTTGCAATCTTATGAATAACACAAAACCCATAGAAACAAAACAAGCCCTTGACTTGTGGTTATCCACAAAGGATGAAAGATATTTCAAACATATCTACAATAATATCCATAAAGGACTTTATAGACATATATTCAGAATAATAAAAGATGAAGATATTTCCCAAGATATACTCTCAGAAACCTTCCTTCTCATTATTCAAAATATACATCAATACGATCCATCTCGTGGTGCATTCAGCACTTGGACATACAATATAGCCCAAAATGCAGCTTACTCCTGGCTACAACAAGAGAAAAAACAAGACACTCTACGACAACATAGCTCAGAAGTAATCTATAATGTTTCCCAAAAAACAGCCATAACAAAACAAGAAGACGAAGATTCAAATCAAGAATATATAGAAACCCCAAATAAACAACATATAGAATATGAAGTTATATTCGGGAAACTCCATCAAAGAGCAGTCTATGAAATTAGAAAACTCTCAGATGTCTATAGAGAATGTATGTTTGATAGAGAAATCAGAGGTCTCTCATATAATGAAATTGCAATCAAACATAACCTCCTCATAAATACGGTTAAGTCTAAAATTAGATTAGGACGAGAAATCGTCAAGTTTCAGCTTATTGAATATGCTGAATCCATCGGGATTTCCTCTGAATCCCT
>JBIKNV010000502.1:0-2635 GCA_044358475.1 Pirellulales bacterium
AAGACGTCGCGGTCGTCGTGCCGCTGCACGAGCTCACCCCAGTCGGTGGGCGGGCCGCGGGCGGGCGAGATCGGTGGCGGTTGGAGCGGTTCGCCCAGGTGCGTGAGGATCTTTCGGATCGGCCCTGGTTCGGTGATGAAGGCGATTAGCCGGATGTCGCCGCCACACGCTGGGCACTCGAGCGGAAACTCCTCCCCCACCCGGGCCATGAGTTTCGCCCACGCAATCCGGGAGGTGTCGTGCGACCGGGGCTTCGCCTGAGTGTCGCAGCAGCCTTCCGTGGGTTGTCCGCCGGCCACATGCCCGCCGGCAGCGGCGTCGCACCGCTTGCCGATGTTCCCGATGGCGCGCGCCGTGACGGCTTTTCGCAGCTTGTGGTTCGGTGCAAACACCCCGTGATAGCGATGCCGGTGCTTCCGCGGCGGCGGGACGAGATCGACGAGCCTGTCGAGGAACTCAAACGGCGTGAGTTCGACGACGCCATTGGCTCCCGGCCGCGTGGACTTCCGCCCGCGGGCTTCCGGATCGCGGCGGGCCTGCTGGGCTTCGCGATGGGCGAGTCGCGTCAGCCGGCGACCGACGCCCAGCGGGCCGATCGGCAGCGGCTCGCCGAGCGAATCCAGGCCGCGATCAAACGTTGCGGCGTGGCGGGCTGAGCCGCGATCACTTCTTCTTCGAGGCGTCTGGATCCCGCGGTCCCTGGCCCGGGGGCGTGATGGTTGCGAGCGGATTGGGTGCCTTGCCCGTCTTGATCGCGTGGAGCTGCTTGTTGTACTTCGCCTTCTCGGCGCCTTCGAGCTTGCCGTTGCCATTCTCATCGAACGAGAGGTAGAGCTCCCGCTCCTTCGTGGCGATCTCCTGCTGGACCCGGAGCACTTCCCGTTGGCGATACGCCAGTTCTTCCTGCATCTTTTTGATCTGGGCGGCCGAGGGACGCCGCGGCCGGGCTGCTTCCGCCGAAAGACAGGAGCCCAGGAACGCTCCCGCCAGCACCGCAGACAGGGGCTTTGCAACGAGTTGTCGTGAGGCCATGATTCACCTCCAGGAGTCAGAATAGGGTGCTCGCGGGACGAGCCAAGGTCTGCGAGCCGATGCACATAAAAGAGGCAGGCATGGCAGCTGTGGGTGGATGGAATCCGTCGGTTTTTGTCCTCGGCATCGTGTGCGCCTCTTGGATTTCAGTGATGAGCAACTCGCATGCCGCGGACCCGAATTACGACGAGTCGGCCGTCGGGTCGTATACGCTGCCCGACGTGCTCGCCGGGCCTGATGGAAGGCCGGCGGGGACGCCCGACGACTGGAAGGCGCGATGCCGGCCGCATCAATTCGCGCTGCTTGAAAAGAACGTCTACGGACGCAGCCTGCCGGCGACGGTGGTAATGGTGGCGGGAGAACCCGAGCGGGCCGACGTGCTGCTCGCGGATGGCGTGCGTGCGACCCGTCTTCAGGTGAGGCTCCGCCTCGGCGATGGCCCGAAGACGCCTACCGTCGACGTGCTCGTCTATCTGCCGAAGGCCGAGCAGCCCGTGCCGGTGTTTTTGTACCTCAACTTCAAAGGCAACGAGGCGGAGCATGCCGCCCCGGCGATGCTCGCCCGCGGCTACGGAATGGCCACCGCCTGCTACGGCGACATCTTTCCCGACAAGCCCGACGGCCGGGCCGAGAGCGTGCTCGCGGCGCTCGGCAGGCCGGTGGACGGCGAACTGGCCCCCGACGAGCCGGGCGCGATCGTGGCTTGGGCGTGGGGCTTGTCGCGGATCCTCGACTGGCTCGTGCGGCAGCCCGAGATCGACGCCACGCGCGTGATCGTGGTCGGGCACTCCCGCAACGGCAAGGCGGCGCTCTGGGCGGGCGCGTGCGACGAGCGGTTTGCGATGGTCGTGTCGAACGAGTCGGGCTGCGGCGGCGCGGCGCTCGAGCGCCGGAACTACGGTGAGACGATCGCCGACATCACGACGCGGTTTCCGCACTGGTTTTGCCCCGCGTTCGCCACGTATGCCGGGCGAGAGGCCGAGATGCCGACCGATCAGCATGTGTTGCTCGCCATGGCCGCACCGCGGCCGCTCTATGTGGCGAGCGCCATCGACGATCGCTGGGCCGACCCGCGCGGCGAGTTTCTCGCGGCCGTCGCGGCCGAGCCGGTGTGGAGACTCTTCGGACTCGGAGGCCTCGGCACCACCGAGTGGCCGCCGGTCGATGCGCCTGTCGGCAGCGGGCGGATCGGCTACCACGTGCGGAAGGGTGCGCACGATCTCCTCGAATACGATTGGCAGCGGTTCGCCGACTTCGCAGATCGCAACCTGCCGGCGGTCCAGTCGCCGGCCACGGCACCGACTCCGATCGCGTTTCGCCCGGCGCAAGACTCACTGCCCGTGCCGCCGCCCCCGGGGGCGATCGTGCTCTTCGGCGACGGCTCCGCGCCGCCGGCGTTCACGGCCATGAACGGCGGCCCGATTGATTGGAAGGTGGAGAACGGCACGCTCGTCGTGAACACGACGAACGGCCACGCCAACCACATCGTGTCGAATGAACTGTTTCGGGATGCCGACATCCACGCCGAGTTCATGGTCAATCCTGCGGCGCACGGCAACAGCGGCCTCTATCTCCACGGCCACTACGAGATGCAGATCTACGA
>JBIKNV010000504.1:0-2629 GCA_044358475.1 Pirellulales bacterium
GGCCGGGCCGACGCCTTCACCTCCTTCTCGAGTGCTCCACGCGCCTCCGCATCGGCAGCGAGCTGCTTTTCGAGTGTGTGGAGTTCCGTTTGACGCTTCGGCAGCTCGCCTTGCGTCTGAGCCTCGCGCGTCGCCACGAACTCGACGGCCTGCTTGGCACTTGCCAGCGCTTTGTCGGCCCGGGCCCGCTCATCCTGCGCCTTGGCGACCACGGCCGCAGCTGCGGTCGCTTTCTTCTCCGCCTCCTTGACCCGTGCCGTCGCCGCGGACGCATCGGTAGCCGAGGCCACTTCGGCCTGCGCGGCCCCGACGGCCGCGGTCGCCTCGTTCTTGCTCTTCTCCGCAGCGTCGACCGCCGCGGCCTTCTCTGCGAGTGACTTTTCGGCGGCGTCGACGGCAGCGAGGGCCTTCTGCTTTTCATCGACTTCGTCCTTGATGGCTTTTTCAGCAGCGGCGACCCGGGCCTTGCCCGATGCGACATCTTGCTTGTCAACGGCGATCCTCAGGTCGGCGGCAGCCAACCGCCGCAGCAGGCGCACGTCGCCCTGCGTCGCGGCCACGAGTTTGCCGTCGGCGAGGCTCCAGAGTTTCATGCCGGGCGCGGTGCCGGCGGTGGCCAGGCGAGAGCCGTCGGGCCGGACTGCGAGAGCCGCGATCGGTCCGCCGTGATCGACCTCGCGGACGACGGCGCCGGCATTCGCGTCCCAGAGCCGTGCCTTGCCATCACCGCCGCCGGCCACGAGATGACCGGGCATCGTCGGTACGACGGCCAAGGCAGCGATCGGCTTCTGCGGGCCGACGAGTTCCTTGATCGGCACTGAATTCGTCGAGGCGGTGGCCTCGGGCGGTGGCGGCACGGGCAGGGGAAGGGCCCACACGCGCAGCACGCCATCGGGCTCGGCCGTGACGATGCGGCCGGTGTCGAGCACCGCGAGCGTCGTCGTGCCCGCAGGCCGGGCAAGACGGCCAGTTGTCACGCCATCGGTCACGGTGGTGGCGGCCACATTGCCCGATGCGGCCAGTGAGAACAGCGTCGCGCCGTCGGCTGCGAACGCAATGCCGGCGATCGGTGCTTCGTGGATTGTCAGAACGTGGATAGGTTTGCCGGACTTTGCCTCGACAACCGCCACCTTGCCGTCGGGCATCCCGAACGCGAAGTGTGCCCCTTCCGGTGAGACCGCGGTGGCAGTCGCCGCCGCCGTGTCCGCCAGCACGGACATGCGCGGTGCCATCCTCTTCCAGAGCTTGATCGTGCGGAACGACCCTGTCGCGATCGTGTTGCCGTCCGGTGAGAAGGCCAGGGCGCCGATAGGATCGCGATGGGCTTGAGCAGACACTGAGCCGTCGCCCCGCGCGGCTCCGTCGATGAGATCGCCCTGCGGCGTGCCCGAAATCGTGTCGAAGAGACTCACGCGGCTGCCGCGGGCCGCGGCGGTGAGCCGACCATCCACCGACATGTCGACGGAGACAACCGCTCCGGTTCCTGCCGCGAGCGGACGCCAGTCGATCGGTCGCGCCGTTGCGGCGGAGCCAGCAGTGGCTCCTTCGGCGATCCATCGCTCGAGCAGTTCAAGCTCCTTCGGGGAGAGGCTGCGCGCGCCGACGGAGTTGCCCTGCGGTGGCATCGTGTCGGCATCGGCGTCACGGTGTGCGGCCCGCACCAGCAGGATGCTCTCGGCTGGTTTACCAGGCACGACACCGGGGCCGGAATCACCCCCGGTGACGATCGTGGCGACCGTCTCGAGCGAGAGGCCGCCTTCCTTCGTTTTGGAGTTATGGCAGGCCAGGCAGTTGGCCGCGAGGAGAGGCAGCAGTTCGTCCTGGAACCGAACGGGTCCCCGCTGGTCGGGAGCCGCGCTCGGCGGGGGGGCGGCAGCGGCACGTGACTGTCCCGAAAACGACGCCGCCAGGAACAGGCCTGCGACGAGGCACGGCAGGTAGTGCACCACATGGCTGCCGACGGCAGCGGTGGGGCTGACCGGGCGGGCAAGCGCGTAGTTCATGATCGCTAGGCTCCTCGGGCTGTTGCAGTATGAAAGGCTGCGGCACAGCCGGCCGTCAGCAACAATTCTACTTGCATCGCGGATCAGGGACACACCGCCGGCCAGGGCCGCTCCCGTACGGCGAGATGGCTGGCCACGGCCTTGGAGAATACCTGCTTTGCCATTTGCGAAGGTGGCGGTGCGGCAAATACGCTCTTGGGAAGTCGCGTTCGCTCCGGAAGCGGCAGCGGCTCATCGCGGCCGCTTTCCAACCCACCAGGTTTTCGCAATGATCCGCTCGTACACGCTGCCGTTGGCTCTCTGTGTGGCCAGCCTCTGCATCGCCCGCCCGGGCGTCGCCCAACAGGTCTGCCTGCCGATGCCCCGGCTCCTGACGGTGACTCCCATGGGGGGACAGGTGGGGACGAGTGTCGAGGTGAGCATCACCCATCAGCACATCGATGAGGCCCTGGAACTCCTCTTCTCGACGCCGAAAATTATGGCAAAGCCGGTGGTGGCCGCGGATGGAAAACCGGTTCCGAACAGGTTCGTCGTGACCATTGCGTCCGATGCACCGATCGGGGTGCACGACGCCAGAATTCTTTCACGGCTCGGTGTGTCGACACCGCGGGCATTCGCCGTGGGCG
>JBIKNV010000505.1:0-2627 GCA_044358475.1 Pirellulales bacterium
GTCTACACCTCGATCCACATCGAGGAGTACGACATCGAGATCCGCGACACGAAGCTCGGCCGCGAGGAGTTCACCCGCGACATCCCCAATGTGGGCGAGCGGGCGCTCCACAACCTCGATGAATCGGGCATCGTCCGGATCGGCACCTACGTCCGCCCCGGCGACATCCTGGTCGGCAAGGTTTCGCCCAAGAGCAAGACGGAGCTCACGCCCGAAGAGAAGCTCCTCCACGCGATCTTCGGCCGTGCCGGCGAGGACGTGAAGAACGATTCGCTCGAGGTCCCGTCGGGCGTCGAAGGGATCGTGATCGCGACCGAGAAGTTCTCCCGCCAGATGAGCCTCTCCGAGGCGGAGCGTCGCGAGTTCCAGAAGCAGGTCAAGGAGGCGGAGAGTCAGGGCAACCTGCAGGTGGCCGAGGCTTTCGGCGGCCTGGTCTCCGAGATCGAGAAGGTGCTGCAAAAGCAGCTCACCGCGGCCGACGGCAGCCCGCTGGTGCGCAATCAGGACCACAAGGTCGTGGCCGAACGCGCGGCCGCCTTCAAGATCGACGACCTCGACGTCCGCTCTCCGCAGCGGAAGGCCGACATCGAGAAGCTCTTCAAGACGATGTGGCCCGCCGTCGAGGATGCGATCGACGCCCGGGAGCGGCGGCTCAACAGCATGAAGCGCGGCGATGAGCTGCGGCCCGGCGTGCTGCAGATGGTGAAGGTCTACGTGGCGGCGAAGCGGGTGATCTCGGTCGGCGACAAGATGGCCGGTCGCCACGGCAACAAGGGCGTGATCGCGAAGATCCTGCCCAAGGAGGACATGCCCTTCCTCGCCGACGGCACCCCGGTGCAGATCCTGCTCAACCCGCTCGGCGTGCCGAGCCGCATGAACGTCGGCCAGATCCTCGAGACCCATCTCGGCTGGGCCGGCAAGCTGCTCGGCTTCCAGGCGATCACGCCGGTGTTCGACGGGGCCAGCGAAGAAGACATCAACAAGGTTCTCGACGACGCAGGCCTGCCGCGACACGGCAAGGCGCAACTCTTCGACGGCCGCACCGGCGACGCTCTCGAACAGGAGACGACCGTCGGCTACATCTACATGCTCAAGCTCCACCACCTGGTCGACGACAAGGTGCACGCCCGCTCGACGGGCCCCTACTCGCTCATCACGCAGCAGCCCCTGGGCGGCAAGGCCCGCTTCGGCGGCCAGCGGTTTGGCGAGATGGAGGTGTGGGCGCTCGAGGCCTACGGTGCGGCCTACATCCTCCAGGAGCTCCTCACCGTGAAGAGCGACGACGTGGAGGGCCGCACCAAGATCTACGAGAGCATGGTGAAGGGGGAGAACACGCTCGAGGCCGGCACCCCCGCCAGTTTCGACGTGCTCACCAACGAAATTCGCGGTTTGGCTTTGAACATGTCATTGGAAAAACGGCGGGGGTAGCTGGCGTCAACGGCAACGCCCGCCCGGGGCGGCAGAAGTCTCGTCGCGGTGGGCCGCGGCGGCCCAATGCTCCTCGAGCTTCCGCCAACCCCGGGCTACGCCGGTACGAGCAAGAAGCAGGCTGGTCCGAAAAGAGCAACTAACTGGTTCCAAGGAGTTTTCTCGTGAGCATCGGGGAAGGTCGAGCGGGTTGACAAAAAAAGGAGATGACACGTGAGCATCGGTGAAGCCACCTACGATCGCGTCAACGACTACTCGGCCGTGAAGATCAGCCTCGCGCGGCCGCACGACATCCGCAGCTGGTCGTTCGGCGAGGTGAAGAAGCCCGAGACGATCAACTACCGCACCTACCGTCCCGAGAAGGACGGCCTGATGTGCGAGAAGATCTTCGGACCGGAGAAAGACTGGGAATGCTCCTGCGGCAAGTATCGCGGGATGAAGTACAAGGGGATGATCTGTGACCGCTGCGGCGTGAAGGTGACGCACAGCCGCGTCCGCCGGAAGCGCATGGGGCACATCGAGCTGGCCGCGCCGGTCGTCCACATCTGGTTCTTCAAGGCGATGCCCAGCCGCCTGGGCGCGCTGCTCGACATGAAGACATCGAGCCTCGAGAAGGTGATCTACTTCCAGGATTACGTCGTTCTTGATCCGAAGGACACGCCCCTCAAGAAGCAGCAATTGCTCACCGAGGAGGAATACCGCGAGGCCCGCGCCACCTATGGTGACGGCTCGTTCGACGCCGAGATGGGCGCGGAGGCGGTCCGCAAACTGCTCCTGTCGCTCGATCTGGTGCAGCTCTCCAAGGACCTCCGCGAGGAGCTCCACACCACCGGCTCGAAGCAGAAGAAGAAGGACCTCGTGAACCGGCTCAAGATCGTGGAGAGCATCCGCGACAGCGAGAACAAGCCGGAGTGGATGGTGCTCGACGTGATCCCGGTGATCCCGCCCGACCTCCGTCCGCTCGTCATGCTCGACAGCGGCAACTTCGCCACGAGCGACCTGAACGACCTCTACCGCCGCATCATCAACCGCAACAACCGGCTCAAGAAGCTGGTCGATCTCAACGCCCCGGAAGTGATCATCCGCAACGAGAAGCGGATGCTGCAGCAATCGGTCGACGCGCTCTTCGACAACAACCGCTGCAAGCGGCCGGTGCTCGCCTCGAGCAACCGTCCGCTCAAGAGCCTCACCGACATGAT
>JBIKNV010000506.1:0-2625 GCA_044358475.1 Pirellulales bacterium
TGGCGGTCGTCGTGCCGTCGCCGGCGACGTCGCTGGTCTTGCTGGCCACTTCCCGAACCATCCGGGCGCCCATGTTTTCATAGACGTCTTCGAGGTCGATCTCCTTGGCGACCGTGACGCCGTCTTTCGTGACCGTCGGCGAGCCGAAGCTCTTCTGGAGGATCACGTTGCGGCCCTTGGGGCCGAGGGTCACCTTCACCGCGCGGGCGAGCTTCGAAACGCCCCGCCGCATCGCCTCACGGGCTTCCTGATCGAATGCCATCATCTTGGCCATGGTTCAAAGTCTCCAAAAAGGGTGTGGGAGTGTGGAAAGAATCGGAGGACGGATCAGCCGAGGATCGCGAGGATGTCGTCTTCCCGCATGAGGAGCAGCTCGTCATCGCCGACCTTGAAGGGCTCGCCGGCGTAGCTGGTAAACACGACGCGGTCGCCGGGCTTGACCTGCAGCGGATGACGGTGGCCCTTGTCATCCATCTTCCCCTCACCGACGCTCACGATCGTGCCACGGGCGGGCTTGTCCTTGACGGAGTCGGGCAGCACGATGCCACCGGCGGTCTTCTGCTCGCTCGGTTCGCGTTCCACGACCACACGGTCGCCGAGGGGGATCAACGTGGCCTTCTTCTTGGCGGGCTTGGTCGCAGTGGCTGACATCGGGGATGCCTTTCTCCTGACGGGGGTAGAGGGGATGGTTGTGGTTTGGGGTTGACGGTTTGGGGGAAGACGCAGGCCAGCACGGCCGGCCGGCTGCCGGAAAGGGCTCCAGCAGACCGGTTTTCCAGCGGAATGCAACTGGCGCGCCAGACACCGCGGCTGCGGGCATTCCGCCGGTACTTGGCCGCGTTCTTCGCGGATCATGAGAAGTTTGTTGCCCGAGCCACCCCCCCCTTCCCGCTGGCCAAACTGCTGCCAAACTGGCAGAGTAAGATTTTGTTCGGACGGGTTTCCGGCCTGTCGATATAAGGGCCTCGTATGTCCACCCACCGCCGCATCGACGTCTCCGCCCACGGCCCGGTCACGGTCGTGCAAATCGTCGACAAGAAAATCCTCGACGAGTCGGCCATCCAGGAAATGGGTTCGGAGATTCTCAGTCTGATCGAACAGGGCGGCCGGCGGTCGCTGGCCCTCGACTTCTCGCTAGTCGAGTACCTCTCCAGCGCCGCCCTCGGCAAACTCATCACGCTCGACCGCAAGATGAAGGGGCATCAGGGACGGCTGTCGCTGTGCAGCATCCGGCCAGAGATCCTCGAGGTGTTTCAAATCACGAAGCTGAACAAGGTGTTTGACATCCGCAAGGACGTGGCCGAGGCCGTAGCGGCCTTCCAAGCCTGAGTGGCAAACGGGGCGGATGTGATGGCAACGCAAACCAACGGCTGGCAGAAGGAGCTTCATCTCCCCAGCGAACGCGGAGCGAGCCGTCATATCATGGAGGAGTTGCTCGACCAGCTCGCCTCCCATGGATGGCCGCAGGCGGACGTGTTCGCGATTCACCTGGCCGTCGAAGAGGCGATCACCAACGCGATCGTCCACGGCAACAAGCTCGACGAGTCGAAGACGGTGCACGTGGCCTGCTGCGTGTCGCCGAAGCTGGTGCGGATCGAGGTGACCGACCAGGGGCCGGGCTTCGATCCAAAGTCGATCCCCGACTGCACGCTGGAGGAGCGGCTGGACGTGCCCAACGGCCGCGGCGTGATGCTGATGCGGTCGTTCATGACGCGGCTGGAATACAACGCCAGGGGCAACCGCGTGCTCATGGAAAAGCAGCGAGATGCAGAGGCCGACGCAGCGGCGGGGTGAGGCGGCGGACGCTGTGGGCCGGGCAGCAGGGCGCCTCTCATGAGGCGGCGGGGGCCTGCCGGCGGACGTATCGATTTCCGCGACCGCATCGGGTATTTTGAAGGCTTCGATCCCCGATAGCTCAATGGTAGAGCGAGCGGCTGTTAACCGCTAGGTTGTAGGTTCGAGCCCTACTCGGGGAGCTAAGCCACTTCGGCAAGGAGTGGCACGATGAGGCAGGAGGTGGCAAAACCTTCTGCCTCTCGGCGTTTCTGGAGGTTGTGGGGTTGGGTCGTTTCTCGATCTGCCACCTCCTGCCACCTCCTGCCACGATCCAGTACGCCACCTTTCACGCCACCTTTTACGCCACCACCCAAAAGCGAACCCTCACGGCGGCGACAGGACAAAAGGACTCGAACCACCACAGGCAAATAGCTCGATGGGTCGTCGAGCTTCTCTCCATGAAGCTTGGCATCAGCACCGACGACATCGAGGTCGTCAGCAGTTACTCATCACCGTCTAAGGTGATCGCCATCATTGGCATGGACGATGAGGCCATCCGTTCAGGTTATTGCCCGACTTCGTAGGCACGGCCGCCTTCGTAGATATGCACAATCGTTCCAACATCAATCCGGATACGCGGTTACGAGTCGAGGAGGACGATCGGCCTCGACTATCCACACAGCCGATACGCTTGCGGAGCGATGGGGTCCACGACCGATTTGGCCCTTCACGACGTATTTTACGCCGAACGGCGTCCGGACGGTAGCGAATTGCTCGCATGTGGCGGCAAGGGCCAAGAGATCGCTTGCCAGTTCATGCCAACGATCGCGGGCGTAGCCGAGCGACTGG
>JBIKNV010000507.1:0-2618 GCA_044358475.1 Pirellulales bacterium
CACGGCAGCGACCGTGAGTCCATGGAGGGCAAGAATCCGCCGCACCTCGTCCACCGGCACGTCGGCTGCCGATCCGGGAAAAATCTCGACGGCGTCGAAGCCGAGATCCGCGGCGGTGCGACAGCCCGCTGCCAGGCCGCCACTGGCCGCATCAACGTGAAACACGAAGGGCCCCTCACGGGCTTCCGGCACGAGGCAGATCGTGATGGCGGAACGCATGGGAGATTACTGGAGGAAGAGGGGCTTCATGTGCCGTTCGTAGAGGTTGTCGGTCACCTGCTTGGCCACGATCTCGCGATTGGCCGTGAGCAGGTCGGTGTATCGCGAGCCGTGCTTGGCCGCCACCTTGAACGACACGTGCAGCAACTGCCGGAGGCTCGGATTAAACGCCGGGTGACTCGGTACATGGCGGATCGCCGCAGCAAACTCCGGCCCGCTCCAGGCGTTCACCACGTCCTGTGTCGGCAGCCGCGTGCGCTCAATGTCGATCACCGACGCGTAGGGGGCACACAACTCGTCGACATGGTCGCGGGCGTAGGCATAGATCTCGCGGGCGAGGGCCAGCCCGTCGCCCCCCGCCTCCGCCAACCCGATCACCTCCTCGAGCCAGGTCGTGCCGGCCGTCTTCAGGTGCACGCCAGCCCCGGTTGCGGCGAGCACCCGACGGATGATGGGGTAGAGCGAAAATTTGTCACTCCCGGAATGGACCGAGAGCTTGAGCGACTCGGGCAATCCGTAGTGCTGCACCGCGAAGCGGCACACGGCGACATCGTCGGAAAACTCCTGCTCGAACTGGGGGAGGTCGCCGACGTAGTCGACGCCCTTGTTGAACCGGCCGGTGAATTTTGGCGCGATCGTCTGGAGCGGGATCTTCTCCTCGGCCAGGAGGGCCAAGATGACCAGCAGCTGCGGCGGTGTCTGCGGCGCATCGGTCTCGTCCATGCTCACTTCGATCACGATGTCGTAGCCACGATGCCCGTGGATGTGCCGGGCGATCACGCCAGCCTCCCGACAGGCAAGCAGATAGTTTCGAGCGATCGTGGCGAGGCTCTCTTCCGACATCCGGAACACCTTCGTGATGCCGGGTACAGAGAGCGGCTTGGCAAGCTCTGGATGGCGGGCAACGAACGCCCGCACATCGGCGTCGGCCGCTGGCTTGCCGATGCTGTCGGCCACGTCGATCGTGAAGAAGTCACTGGACTCGAGAAACCGGTCGACCGTGTCGAGCCGGATGTGATCGGCATCGACAAACCAGGGATGATGCCACTTCCGTGCAGCGACGGCCGCCGCCGCTGCCGCCCGCACACTCGCCGGCTCGCTGCCGATGAACGAATGCTCGCGGTTCGACTTGTTCCACACGGGGGCGACGATGACACCCGCGGCAGCCAGCCGCTCGAACGCGGCGAGCTGGGCCTCGGCCTCGTGGGCGAAGCGGTCGCCTACGCCGAAGGAGAATCGGGGAAGAGTTTTCATGACGCCAGCCTATCGGTCGCAGGCAATCGTGGAATGGTGATTCTTGACCAATGGATAGCTATTCTTGACCTCATGGCCAGGCCCCACCCTCCCCAGATGCGACACAACAGACGCTTGCCAGCGTTCGTCTCGCGGCAGGTCGTCAAGTCACATCGCTACTTTCTTGACCTGCGGCCGGTGGCTTCACGGCCAGTGACCGTGGTCTGCGGTGGCGAGGAACAGGTGCGCAGCGATTATCTCGTGGAACGGAACGACTTTCCGTACCTCTGCCTCGAGTTTGTGGCCGCCGGCCGGGGCTCCGCGGTGCTTGGCGGCCGCGAGGCGACGCTCGGGCCCGGGTCGGTCTTTACCTACGGCCCCGGCGTACCGCACACGATCAAGACCGATCCCCGGCGACGGCTCCGCAAGTACTACATTGACTTCATCGGCAGCGAGGCCCTGGAACGCTTGCGGGGAGCGAGGCTTTTGCCCGGCAGCTCTCTCACGGTCGCCCCGGCCGCTGAAATCCAGGCTGTCTTCGACGTCATCCAACAGTGCGGCCTGAGCCCTTCGCCCCACAGCCAAAGCCTCTGTGGCCAGTTACTCGGCGTGTTGCTCACGAAGATCGCCGAGCGGACGCTCCCTGCGGAGTCGGGTGAACTCGCAGCCCGCCGCACGTTCGAGCGATTCAAGCAATTCCTGACCGACGATCGGCAGCGGCTCGTGTCGATCGAGATGGCGGCTGCCGAATTCGGCATTTCGACCGCGTATGCCTGCCGGCTGTTTCGGCGGTTCGGAGAGCAGAGCCCCTACCGCTACCTGCTCCGGCAACGGATGAACCTCGCCGCCGACCTGCTCACGCACGATCGGCTGCAGGTGCGGCAGGCAGCCGCCCGCCTCGGCTTTGCCGACCCCTACCAGTTTTCACGGACATTCAAGCGGGTGGCGGGCATCTCTCCCAGCGACTTTCGCTCCCGCCGGTAGCACACAGGCTCAAGCCTCCAACAGCCAGCCGCAGGGCGCAGCCTCCCCCAAAGAAGCCGCAGGGCGCAAGCCCGCGGGATGACGCACCAGCCGGCGCCGCCACAGTCCACCGGGCTCGCGCCCTGGTGCTTCCTGTTTTGACCCCAGCCAGCCGCAGGGCGCAAGCCCGCGGGCTGTCGCTC
>JBIKNV010000508.1:0-2612 GCA_044358475.1 Pirellulales bacterium
CGCTCAAGGCCACGCTCCACGGCGGCATGCTCTTCGAAGCGATGGGCGTGCGGTACTTCGGCCCGGTCGAGGGGCACTCGCTCCCCAACCTGATCCGCTACCTGGAATTAGTGAAGGACCAGGAGGGACCGATCCTGCTGCATGTCCTGACCGAGAAAGGCCACGGTTTCAAGCCGGCCGAGGCCGACCCTGTCTTCTTCCACACGCCCGCCCCCTTCGAATGCGACGATGACGACTGCATCGTGTCGATCAAGAAGTCGTCATCCCGCGCCTATACCGACGTGGCCAGCAGCACGATCGGCGCCTGCATGCGCCGTGATACGCGGGTCACCGTCTTGACCGCAGCAATGTGCCAGGGCAACAAACTCGAGCCGGTTCGGGAAGAGTTTCCCGATCGTTTCTTCGATGTCGGCATCTGCGAGTCGCACGCGGTGGCGTTTGCGGCAGGGCAGGCGAAGGTTGGCTGCCGGCCGATCGTGGACATCTACAGCACGTTCCTCCAACGCTCGTTCGACCAGATTTTCCAGGAGGTCTGCCTGCAGAACCTGCCGGTCACCTTCATGCTCGATCGGGCCGGCCTCACCGGACCGGACGGCCCCACCCACCACGGTGCCTTCGACCTCGGCTACATGCGTCTGTTTCCCAACATGGTCGTCATGGCTCCGGGCGACGAGCACGACCTCGAGGCGATGCTGCCATGGGCGCTGCAGCATGCCGGACCGGTTGCGATCCGGTATCCCAAGGCGACGGTGGAACGACACGACGGATCTCGCACCCCCATCGAACTCGGCAAGGCGGAAGTGCTGGCCGAAGGGGCTGACGGCGTCATCATCGCCTGCGGTACGCTCCTGGGAGCGGCACTCGAGGCAGCGGCCAGCCTCCGCACGGAGGGGATTGATGTGGCCGTGATCAACGCCCGCTTCGTGAAGCCCCTCGACACCGAACTTCTTCTGGCCCGCATCGATGCCGCCCCGTGGGTCGTAACCGTTGAGGAAAATGCTCTCCCGACCGGCTTTGGCTCAGCTGTGCTCGAAGCGATCAACGACGCGCATGCGACGTCTGGTCTGGCTGCCGTACCCGTGGTGCGACTGGGCCTGCCAGATCGGTTTGTCGAACACGGTGAGCGCGGAGAACTCTTGGCGGAACTCGGGCTCGATGCCTCGGGCATCGCCGCCACCTGCCGCCGGCTGGCCGGCCGATCGCCGACCGAGGTCGTCGATGCCGCACCGGTGCCACACCATGCAGCGCACACGGCCCGTCCATGACGTCCTTCCGGCCGGAAGACCGCCTGTCCACCGCGTCCCTGCCTGACGGCCCGTGGGACGTTCTCATCGTGGGGCCGAGTGAGCTGGCCGGTGTCGAGGCCGAAGCGAGCCAGGTGGAGGCGCTCCTGACTCGCCTCGGGCATCATCCCTCCCGCCGCCTGGCACCCCGATCGGCCTGGCAGGGCCCGGAACGGCCCCCCGCCCACCCTCCCGATCTTGTCATCGTCTTGGGTGGCGATGGTTCGATCCTCCGGACCGCCCGCTGGCTGGGATATGGCCAGGCGCCCGTGCTCGGGGTCAATCTCGGGCGGCTCGGGTTTCTGGCCGACGTGTCGAGCGACAATGTCGAGAACGCTTTGGCTGATCTGGCTGCCGGCCGCTATCGTCGCGTCGATCACCTGATGCTGGAGTGCGACATCATCCGCGGCGACACGATCCTCCACCGGGAACTCGGGCTCAACGAAACGTCGATCCTGGCTGGCCCACCCTTCTCGATGATCGAAATCGCCCTTCATGTCGACGGAGAATTAGCCACGACCTATCGCGCTGACGGACTGATCGTGAGCACGCCGGTCGGTTCGACGGCCCACAATCTTTCGGCCGGCGGCCCCATCGTCCGCAAGGATCTCGACGCGTTCATCTTCACGCCACTGAACCCGCACACGCTGACCAATCGCCCCGTGGTCGATTCGGCGGCCCGTGAATACGAACTGGTCGTGCCACGACCCAACGCCGGCTCGGCCTGCGTGGTGGATGGTCGCGTGATTACACGCCTGTCCCCTGGAGATCGCGTTTGCGTGCGGCGGGCGGCCTCCCGCTTCACGCTCATCGAAACCCGGCAGCATGGCTACTACCGCACCCTTCGCGAAAAGCTTTCGTGGGGGGGCGGCGCACGAGGTGCCGGCCCCGAGGGCACCCATGAACCACCCCCGCCGGAGCCGGCATCGTGAGATCATGCACTGCTGCATCGATCATCGGCCTGGTCTGTCTGGCGGGCGGCCCGCTGCAGACATCTGCCGAAGACGGGGTGCGGCTGGAGTACCGGTTCCACGCGGGGGATCGGATCGACATGCAGGTGCGACATCGCGCGGTGACGGAGACGACCATCGGCAGCACGCGGCAGTCGACGGAAACCGCCACCGACTCGCGGAAGACCTGGCAGGTCGTGGCGGTCCATGACGACGGTCGAGCTACGCTCGAGCAGTCGGTCAACGACGTGCGGATGACCTCCCGCACCAGTGACCGGGGAGAAATCAGCTGGAGCAGCTCCGACACAGAGCCGCCCCCCCCCGGGTACGAGACGGTGCGGCAAAGCCTGGGCGTGCCGCTGACTCGGCTGGTCGTCGA
>JBIKNV010000511.1:0-2608 GCA_044358475.1 Pirellulales bacterium
TGCGCTTTCACCAGCATGGTCATCGCGAGCTTCACGCCGTGCAGGCCACGAGCGACAAGGCTTTCGAGGAACTTCCGCCAGTGGCTCTCGGCCTCGGAGAGCTGCACGCTGCAGCCGAGGGTGCTCCGCTGGCCATCTGGGCCGACGCGGGTCTTCAGGGTCTTGGGTTTGAATCCGTTGGCGTAGCCTTGACGACGCTGATGAGAGTCGGCCTGGCGGGTCATCGCAGGTTCCTTCTTGGTCAGTTGACACTTCCAAGAAAACCTCGATGGCCCACCTCTTCAACTCGGGCCGCCGGTGCGTGTCAGTCAGGCGGCTATTCTTCGACCGGCCAGCCCCTGAGTTTCGCGTGCATCACAGCTACTTCGCCCATGTAGTGGCCCATGCGAAAGGGCCCGGCCGCCTGGTTTATGTGGTGTTTGGCTTTCTTCGCGTCCCCAAGAGCTTCGGCGTATAGCCCGAGATACAGATGGGCGTAGTTCAGTTGGTTCTTCCTCGTTTCGCCCTCCCCTTTCTTCGCGGCCTCGAGCACGGCTGACTCGGTGCCGCGGCCAGCATAGAGGGCAAGGATCTCGGCCATGGGCACCCGGGAGTCTTCGCCGACGGACAGCAGGGCTTTTCGGGCAGCTTCAGCCCCTTGGAGCCGGGCGACGCAGAGAAAGTGCCAGGCTGGGTTCTCGACGTCATTGGGGTTCACGGTCTTGTGCAGCTCAAACTGCCTGCGGCCGTCTTGGTAACGCTCGGCGTAATACAGCGCTAGCCCGCGTTGCCAAAGCTCCGGCTCCGCCCCCGGCACGGCCACGACGAGCCGATCGAAGACGCGGGCAGACTCGACCGGCTTGGCTTCGAAGAACAGCCGGACCGCTTCGCCGAAGAGTTCCTGGGGCGATTCCTCCGCACCCATGCTCGGAATTGGCGCGGCGAGAACCAAAGCGGCCAACAGAAAATGTCGCCGCACGCACATTGGCATCAGGTGATCCGGTTCACATGCCATGTTTCTTGAACAAGTCGAGAAGTTTCCGCCAGCCATCTTCAGCCTGTTCTTTCCTGCAGTTCGGCCTGTAGTCGGCTTAGAAGCAACGATATCAACTTGGCTGGCCGGGTGCAGGGCGTCTTTTTGTGAGTCGTGCCGGGGCCACGTGCCCGAGCCGTCGGGATCAGCGCGGGCAACGAAGCCTCCCTCGGCAGACTCCTCGACATAGAAGACGATGTCCCCTTTCTTGTGAGCTTCGCTGGTCATGCCGACAGCATATCCCGCCCCTCGCTGCTCCTCCCGCTGGCTCGTCTACCTGCTCTGCTGCCGGGACGGCTCCCTGTACTGCGGGATCACGAACGATCTGCCCAAGCGGCTGAAGGCCCACGCGGCCGGGAAGGCGTCGCGATACACCCGCAGCCGCCTTCCGGTGAAGTTGGCCTACTGCGAGACTCAGAGGTCGAAATCGGAGGCCCTGAAGCGGGAGGCGGCCATCAAGAAGCTAAACCGTCGGCAGAAGGACCTGCTCGTCGGCCCCAAGCCGTCCGGTCGTTCCAAAGGATAAAGACGATTCTTTCCAGCCGCTAGAATCCGGGCGATCTGCCAACGGCATCTGCGCGAAGGCCCCCACTTCGGTCCAAACAGGGAGAAAAGATGATTTTCTACGGCTATGTCCTGGCGGTCTTGGCGTCGGTTCTCTGGGGGCTGACCTACTGCCTCGATGAACGGGTCTTGTCGAGCCTGTCCGTATTCAAACTCTATTTCCTGCACTGCCTATGCGGCGTGTTGGTTGCCGGGGCGATCATGCTGCTTCAAGGTGCTTCGCCTTCAGCCCTTTTCTTCATCGACAAGTCTACCTCCAGCCTCCCGTTGGTTGGCCTGACGCTCGTCACAGCTACGGCGGCCGCTCTGTCTATCCTCGGTTCGATCCAACTTCTTGGGGCGAACAAATCCGCCGTGCTCGAAATCTCATACCCGCTCTTCGTCGCCCTGTTTTCGATGCTTCTTTTCAAGGGCCAGTTGCAGTTCCCAATCGTGCTCGGAGGCATTTTTATTTTCATCGGGTCGGCCATCATCGTGCTCGCGAAATGAACGGCCAAACCACAATGCCTCCCCCACACCCAGAAAAAGCGCCGATGCCACCCAAACGGCGAGAAAAGCCGCTCCAATCATCCGAGATGCGCTACGCGTCTTCGGCGTCGGCGGCCTCGATTTCGCCGGCGGCGATGGCGTCGACCAGCCGCTTGTGGTCACCGACGACGAAGTGGGATTCTGCCACCGCGAACACCTCGACGGCATCGGCGAACTTTTTGTCGCTCTCGAGATAGGCCGCAATTGCCACCGCGTCGCCGCTGCGGGCATGCGCCCGGGCGAGCGTGCGGGCGCACAGATCGGCATAGGTCTCGATGGTCGCAAACTTCGCGTCCTCGATGTTGAAACCACCCTTCATGTCGTGGAGTTGCCGGGCGTAGTATTGCCGTTCCGTTCCCGGGATGCCGTCCACCCAGCCGAGAAACAGGTCGGACACCGCCTGCATCAGCTTCTGGCCCCGCACGATCCGTTCCCCCTCGTGGTCGAACCGGGAGAACTCGCCGGTGTGCTTGACGAACGGCGCGAGCACCGACGGGGTCGCCT
>JBIKNV010000530.1:0-2608 GCA_044358475.1 Pirellulales bacterium
TATGAAAAAGTATGCTATACATATTAAATTCAAAGGACGTAATTTTAAATTAAACATTTTACCAAAAGATGATGATAGATTTGATTTGGAAATGGAATTTAAAGGTTCTCTATCTGGAGAAGATTTTCAAGATTTAAGAAAATATCTTGTTGATGAAGGATATGTAGATGCTGCCAGAAGTTGGATAGAAGGAGATAGTTATCTGGCAAATTAATTTTTGGGTAGATGGCTGAGTTGGTCTAAGGCGTCCGACTTGAAATCGGAAGTGGGGGAAACTTCACCGTGGGTTCGAATCCTACTCTACCCGCCATTTAAGGAGTCATAGCTCAATTGGTCAGAGCACCGCCCTGTCACGGCGGGGGTTGCGAGTTCGAGCCTCGTTGACTCCGTTTTTGAATAAGTATAACATATGTTTGAAAGCGGAAACTCATTTGAAGATAAAACATCTGATGCTTTTATAAATGAAGCAATAAAAGAAACGTTAGATAATTTAAAAATTAACCCACCAAAATTCCAAGCGGTTTTTGATGACGGTTCAACTGTAGATTTTGAAATTTACGAAGAAGCTATGGGTTTTTTACATAAAAACCCAAACTGTAAAGTATTTGTAAAATGAAATTTAAAATTTATTTTGAATCAAAAAATTTTAATTTAAATGTTTATTATAAACTTTTAAATAATTTTTTGAATTCACAAAAAAACTGGAACTTAAAAAATATTGAAAATGATCCATATAACCAAATGGAAATTGTTGATGAGAATGGAAAAAGGTATGGGAAAATTGAAAGAGATTATGATCCTGAAACAAAAACATTATATTTAAATCATATCGGTGTGGGGTTTGATGAAAACGGTCAAAGAATGAAAGGTTTGGGGTTGGTTGATTTAATTTATAATTTTGAAAAACAAATCGTGCAAATGTATGGAATTGAAAACGTTTGCACAGAACCAGTAAATGATATTACAGATAAAAAATTCAAAGAAATATACCAAGATTACAAAATAGAGCAAAAAGACAATTATATTTGCGCCTCGATTAAATAAGTATAAGATATGAGAAAAGATGATATTAGCATTAACGAAGCTTACTTAAAAGTTTATCAAAATTTAGAAGAAGGCATGTTTGATGTCGCTAAAGCCAAAATTGGTGGTGCAATTAAAGGTATTGCGCCTGGTAAAAGATTAGGCGCAATGGCAGCAAAAGGATTAGGAAAAGCTGCTGGTATGCTGAGTCCAACAGCAGGAAAAATGTTACAACAAACAGGTGAGCGTTTACAAAAATCTGCATCAGAAGCTGGTATGGCTGGTAAAATAAACTCAATCATGAAATCTCATACAGGCAGCATTCAAAAGATTGCTCAAGAAGTCATTAATGATTTAAACAAATTAGATTTAAATCCTGAAAATCTTACAGCCGAACAATTTGCTTCCCAAATAACACAAGATTTCACATCTTATTTAAGCTCACAGCTTCCAGAATCGCAAGTTGATGTTTCTGGTATTGGAATTGGATCAACAGTTAAAGATAAAGAAGGAAACGCTTATCGTTATACTTCTCCTTCAGAAGTTGATCCAGCAACAGGCAAACTTAAACCAGCAACTGATAGTGCCAACAAAGAAGGTGCTAAATGGTATGAACTGAGTGGTGGTGGCAAATCAGCATATGAGATTGCTGGGGACAGCGATGAAATGCAAAAGAAAATTTCTATTGCTTTCAAAAAACAAGGCCAATCTCAGCCAGAAACACCAGAAGAAGAAAAACCAAAAATGCCCGAATTTTAATTTATCTTGCTTTCTTTGATTTTTCTAGTAAGATAATAATATCGGGATGTGGCTCAATTTGGTAGAGCATCTGCTTTGGGAGCAGAGGGTTGCAGGTTCAAATCCTGTCATCCCGACCATTTATTCTTGACAATATTTTGTTTTTATAATATTGTCTATGGATGAAAAATGAAGTTATTTATGATTTAAGAACTTAAAAATGTAACAAAATCTATGTTAATAAAACATTACATCAAAGAAATAAACTCTGATATTTTTGCGGTTGTTATTAAAAACAAATATGATCGTGCCATGCTTTTTTGTCGCGCCCAAGAATATTATGAAAGTCCAAGTCCTAAGTTTCGTGGAAAACAATTTTCTATTTGGGACTATATGAAATGGTATGATGAACAACATGGAAGAGGATTTAGTTATGCAAATGATTGGTCTGGTTTCAACATTCCTTTGAGACAAATAAACGATTGTTATAACAAATTAAACAAGATAGAGTCTCCTTATGATAAACTAATGTATGATATTTTGGCTGTTTTGAATTTAAAATATCTTGCGACAAATGAATCATACGTGATTGGTTGTGGTGACACAAAAGGTGATATCTTTAAACATGAAGTCTGTCATGGTCTTTATTACACCAATAAAGAATACAAAAAGAAAATGGATGCTTTGACTAAAGGACTTCCAAAAAAATATTACGAAGCATTCAAAAAAAATATTTTAAAAATGGGATATGCCGCAAAAGTCGTTGATGATGAGATACAAGCATATCTTCAATATGGATATGAAAATGAAGATTTTGGAAAAGGGGTTGACATTAGTGTTCGTATCG
>JBIKNV010000512.1:0-2600 GCA_044358475.1 Pirellulales bacterium
CGCCAAGGGCACTGCCGACCACGACGAGGAGCCAAAAAAGAATGGTTCGGTCTGGAATGGTGCAGAAGCCCCAGACGAGCAGCAGCGTGAGGGCCGCGAGGCCGAGGTTGATCCAGTGGCGACGCGGGTCGGTCCAGGCTTTCTTGAACTGCGGCAGTTCCTCCAGTTTCCCGAACGCGACAAGGCTGCCCCAAAATGTGACCGCTCCGATGAGCCCCGTCAGGGCCGTGGCAATCGCGAACTGGGTCCACGGCAGCAGGCTTGCCGCGGCGGTGGCCGCTCGCGGGTCGGTGTCGCAGAAGGCGAGGTTGCAGGTGCCGGACAGTTCCGCTCCGGCGACGAGCACCGAGGCCGCGCCACCGAACCCATTCAAGAGCGCGACCATCTGTGGCATGCCGGTCATCGGGTAACGAAAGGCCAGCGTCGCCCCGATGCCTCCCCCCAATACCGCCGCAGCGGCCAGCATGAGCAGGGGCCATGCGCCGCGGCTCGCGACACTCTGCACGATCGGCCCCTCGAAGCAGGCGGCGATGATTGCGATCGCCATGCCGACGGCGCCGAGAAAGTTTCCCCGCACGGCCGTCCGTGGGCCGCTCATCAGCTTGAAGGCCACGATGAAGAGCATCGCGGCGGCGAGATACGCGAGATTGATCCAGGCTTGGCTCGACATGCGCGGCTACTTCTTCTTGGGGTTGAACATCTCGAGCATCCGATAGGTCACCACGAAGCCGCCGGCGACATTGATCATCGCCAGCACAACCGCGGCCAAACCGAGGAACGTGCTCGTGGCCGTGGAGAGGGCGCCCGCCACGACGATCGCTCCCACCGCCGTGATTCCCGAGATCGCGTTGGAACCACTCGTGAGCGGCGTGTGGAGCCGCTGCGGCACCTTCGTGATCACCTCGAAGCCCACCCACATCGCGAGCAGAAACACGGTCAGCAGGCGGATGAAGCGGGCGGCCGGATCCTCGGTGGCGACCGCTTCGGCAAACAGAATGGGGAGGGGCATGACGGGAAACTCCGGATGAGCGGGCAGCTTCAGGGAGAGGCGATCTGATCGAGTGGCGCGAGGCCCGCCCGCTCACGAACCTTCGGGTGGACGAGGTGACCGCCCCGGGCCACGAGCGTGTCGCGACAGATTTCGTCGTCGAGGGAAACCTCGGGAAGGCCTAATTTGACCAGGTGCGTGAGGAAGGTGGCGATGTTGCGGGCGTAGAGCTGGCTGGTATGGGTGGCGACATCGGCCGGCAGGTTGGTCGGCCCGAGGATGGTCACGCCATCGACCACCGTCGTCTCGCCACACGTGGTCGCCTCGCAGTTGCCCCCACGCTCGGCGGCCATGTCGACGATCACGCTGCCCGGCTTCATCTTCGCGACCATCTCCCTGGTGACGAGCGTCGGGGCCTTCTGGCCGGGGATGAGTGCCGTGCACACGACGACGTCACTGTCGGCGATCACCTTGCCCAGCAGTTCCCGCTGCTTCTTATAGAACTGCTCGCCCATCGCCTTGGCGTATCCACCCGCCGCCTCGCTTGAGCCGGTTTCGAGGTCGAGTTCGACGAACTTGGCCCCCAGGCTCTGCACCTGCTCCTTCACTGCCGGTCGCACGTCATAGGCACTCACCTGCGCCCCGAGCCGCTTCGCGGTGGCGATCGCCTGGAGGCCGGCCACCCCGGCGCCGAGGATGAGCACCTTGGCCGGCTTCACCGTGCCGGCCGCCGTCGTCATCATTGGGAAGATGCGTGACAGGGATGTGGCCGCGAGAAGCACGGCGCGGTAGCCGGCGATGTTGGCCTGGCTGGAGAGCACGTCCATTGCCTGGGCCCGCGTGATCCGCGGCACAAGTTCCAGGGAGAAGAGCGTGACACCCCGTTCCGCAGCCTCACGACAGGCGTCGGGCGCACCAAGCGGATCGCAGATGCCGATCACGATCTGCCCCTGTCGGAGGCGGTCGCGGTCGGCAGGCCAGGCATCACCGGCAGCCGCCGCCGTGCGCACTGTCAGCACACAATCGGCGGCAAAGGCCTCGTCGCGGGTGCCAATACGCCCGCCGGCCGCCCGGTAGTCATCATCCAAGAATCCAGCCGCGAGTCCGGCAGACTCCTCCACAACGACCTCCAGCCCGGCCTTGATCAAGGGGGGGATGGCCGCGGGAACCAGGGCTACCCGGCGTTCACCTGGAAAACACTCTTTGACGACGGCGACCTTCATGGAGCGGCCTGTTCCTGGGCAGCGGAATGGCCATAGTGTGCTTGCCAGCCGAGAACCTGGCAACTGGTGGTCGGTTTTCGGGGCCGTCCGACGCCGGCTTTGCGACCCATCGAGGAAAGTTTCGCGGCGGCAAAGGGCCGCTTGCTGGAGGATCACCCGATTGGTAGCATCCGGGACTCGGAAAGAAAGAGGATTTTTTGAATCATGAAAACGTTCATGGCAAAGCCCGGCGAGGTGGAACAGCAGTGGTGGCTGGTAGACGCCGAGGGCAAGATGGTCGGCCGACTCGCCACTGAAATCGCCATGATGCTCATGGGCAAGCACCGTCCGACGTACACCCCGCATGTGGATACCGGCGATTATGTCGTCGTCGTCAATGCCGAAAAGGT
>JBIKNV010000079.1:0-9390 GCA_044358475.1 Pirellulales bacterium
ATCCTGCCGGGCCTTGGCCGGGTCGCTCTTGGCGGCGCGGGCGGCGCCCCGGCGGGCGTAGGCGAGGGCGAGGTTGGTGTCGAGCTCGAGCGCCTTCTCCTGATCGGCGATGCAGGGGTCGAAGCGGCCGAGCGCGCCGTGGGCGAAGCCGCGATGGCTCAGCGAGAGGGCCGACTTCGGGTCGATCTGGAGTGCGCGGTCGAACGTGCGGATCGCCTTGTCGTATTCGTGGCGGGCGAGGTAGGCGAGGCCGCGCTGGAAGTGGGCGTCGAAAAAGTCCTGCTGTTCGAGCGTGGCGAAGTAGCAGCTGTCGATGGCCGCGAGATATTCGCCTTTGGCGAAGTGCTCCTTGGCAGCCGCCACATGCTCGCGAGCCCGTGCCGCGCGGGCCTTGTCATCTTCAGCGGCGGTCGCGCTGGCGGATCCGATGATCCCTGCACCAGCTACGAGGAGTGCCAGATGCAACAGAATCCACTGACGACTCATCTGGAAAACTCCCATCCAAGGCTTCGAGATCGACAGCCCACCCGTGGCTTTGCAAGAACAATTATTGCGTCGTGCGGCCGAGAACGCCATTCCGCTTCCCCACGAAGCCGCAGGGCGCAAGCCCGCGGGATGACGCGCCAGCCGGCTCCACCACAGCCCCCGGGCTCGCGCCCGGGGCTTCCTGGGTGGAAAGCGTTGCCCGCCTGGAGGGCAGGCTTACGCGAGCGACCGGAGGGTCGCCAAGAAACCCGAGGCCACGATGGCGAGGGTTTCGTACAGCAAGCCGCCAGGCGCAAGCCGGCGGGATGCCCCGCGCATCGCGCCCGATCAATCGATCGTTTCCAGATCGACGTCTTCCAGCTCCACCGACGCCCCCTGGTTGAGAAACTGCACGGCCACCACCAGCCGCTGGGTGCCGTGTCGTCGCTCCACTGTCCCTTCGATACCCCGCAGAGGGCCGCTGCGCACCCGCACCTGCTGGCCGGGTTCAATCCGGGCCTCCGGGGCGAGCGGCTGGTCGGCGTCGATGAGCCGCTTGATCACGCGGAGATCGGCGATGAGCCCGGCCTCATCCACGATCGGGAGCCAGCGGGCAATGGTGTTGGTGGCGAGTGCGGCCCGTCGCTGGTCGTCATCGACCCGCGAAAACACGTAGCCCGAAAAGAGTGGCACATGCGACTCGCGGGCGCGGCCGCCGCCGGATCGCAATCGCCGCCGGATCAAGGGCGCATAGAAGGGCACCTCCACCGCCTGGAGCTTTCGCATCAGATCCTTTTCGCGGCGGGCAAGTGTGTAGAACGCGACCCAGCGAAGCTCGCCGCCTTCGGCTCGCTGTTCGGCATCAAGCAGGTCGGCGGGAAAGAGATCGGGCTGCGGCGGCAGGATTGGCATGGGCGATTGTATCCCGGCCCCGAGTGTCCTGCGGCTTTCTGCCGCCCACTAGAAAGCACCGGGCGCGAGCCCGGTGGCTGTGGTGGCACAGACGGTTGCGCCATCCCGCGGGCTTGCGCCCTGCGGCTTGTTGGGGAGCTCGGCTTTATGAATCGCGGCCGCCCGGGCCCACCTGCTTGCGCACGAGGTAGAGCGGCCGGCCGATCACTTCCGTGTGGATGTGGCCGATGTAGAGGGCCACGAGGCCGATGCAGCCGAGCACGATGCCGTTCATGATCACGTTGCTCACGATCACAAACGCGATCGGCGAAAACCCGAAGTGGTTGGCATTGAGCTTGTCGAATGTCATAAACGCCAACAGCCCGCCGAACACGACGAGCACGAAAAACCCGATGTAGCCGGCGAGCTTGAGCGGCACGAGCGAAAACGCCATGAAGCTGTTGAGCGCCAGGCGAAACAGCCGCGAGTAGCTGTAGCGGGCGACACCCGCGTGCCGAGCCGGCGCCTCAAACTCGATCGTCGTTTTTTTGAAACCCATCCAGTCGATGAGACCGCGGAAGAGCCGGTTGCGCTCGGTGAACCGCTTCAGGGCGTCGATCACGATCCGGTCGAGCAGCCGGAAGTCGGTGGTGCCCGGCTCCATCTTGAACTCGGAGATCGCGTTGAGCAGGGCATAGAAGAGCCGCGAGCCGAGCCGGCGGGCGAAGGGCTGCTCGTCGATCTTCACCCGTCGGGTGGAGACGATCTCGTAGCCCTCCTCCCACTTTCTGATCAGTTTCGGAATGTAGCGCGGCGGGTGCTGGAGGTCGGCATCCATGACGATGGCGGCGTCGCAATCGAGGGCGTGGAGGCCGGCGGTGAGGGCCATTTCCTTGCCGAAGTTGCGAGAGAGTTCGATGACACCGATCCGCGGATCGGCGGCCGCGGCCCGCTCCAGGATGGCGACGCTGTCGTCGCTACTGCCATCGTCAACGAAGAGTATGCTAAAGCGGTAGTCTTCGAGTCCGACGATCGCCTCATCAATTTCGGCGATGAGCGCCGGGATGTTTCCGCTTTCGTTGAATGACGGCACGAGGATCGTGATCGTTTTCTTATCCATGGTGCCGATGTCTGCGAAGTCCCGCCGCGCCTGAACGGTCGTCGAGACTACGCTCCCTTCATCCCCCTCGCAAGTCGGCCTATCGTGTCTTCCCCCGTCGTCTCGATCTGCATCCCCACGTTCAACCGTCCGGACTACGTCGAGGAGGCGATTCGCTCCTGCCTCGCCCAGACGTTCCAAGACTTTGAGATCATCGTCACCGACAATAGCGAGGACGACCTCACCGAGCGTCGCATCCTCGCGCTCGACGAGCCGCGGATCCGCTACGTCCGGCATGGCCGCAACATCGGCTCAAGCCCCAACGTCATCGGCAATCTTCGCATGGCCAACGGTGAGTTCATCAAGCTGCTAATGGACGACGACGTGCTCGAACCTGAGTGTCTGGAGCGTTGTGTCGCTGCGTTCCGCGAGCATCCGCGGGTCGGAGTGGTGATGGCGCCCTTGAGAATCATCGACGAGCACGGCCAGCCCGCGACGCCGACGTTCTACCTGGTGGAACGCAAGACGGAACTTTACCGCTACCGCTCCGCCGACTGCCTGATCCCCGGCCGCACGATCCTCGCCGACTTCATGATGCGGAAGTATCCCTGCTGTGTTCCGTCGGGAATCATGTACCGCACGGCGTGCCTCACCAAACTCGGCATGCCAAACACCCGTTATACGTTTGCCGGAGATGTCGAGCTTTGCATGAGGTTTTCCCTCGCCTGGGATTTCTTTTTCATCGCCGCCCCGCTGTCGCGGTGGCGGTACAACCGCACGTCCGACACGGTCAACCTGCACACCCGCGGTATCGACGTGGGCGTGTTTTACGACATCGCCGACGACTACCTGGCCGATCCCCGGGTGGTGGAGCTGCTCGACGAGCCACGGCTCGCCCAGCGGGCCTATCTCTTCGCGACGCGACGCGGGCTTCTCGGCGTGCTCGCCGGTCTGGCCTCGCGAAACCCGCGCATGATCGCCACAACGCTGGCCACGATGTGGCGGCGCGATCCCTACAAGACCAACTTCCTGCGCCTTCCCTTCGTGGTGTGCCGCGACGTTCTCCGAGCGCTCGGCAGCTGGTTCCGCCCATCGCCATGGTATGATTGACGGCGGAGGAGGCCGATCCATGGACGTCGTGATTTTGTGTGGTGGACAGGGCGCGCGAATGCGCGAGGAGACCGAATACCGCCCCAAGCCGATGGTGGAAGTGGGGGGCAGGCCGCTGCTGTGGCACGTGATGCGGCTGTTTGGCCACCACGGGCTCCATCGATTCGTGCTCTGCCTCGGCTACAAGGGGAGCATGATCAAGGATTACTTCCTCAACTACGAGGCGATGACGCAGGACTGCACGGTCGCGATCGGCGGCCGGCGGCAGGTCTGGTACCACGGCAATCACGAGCCGTTCGACTTCGAGGTGACCCTCGCCGACACCGGCGTGGAGGTCAACACGGGCGGCCGCGTCAAGCGGATCGAAGGCCACGTGAAGAGCGACCTGTTTATCGTCACCTACGGCGACGGCCTCTCCGACGTCGACGTCCGGAAGCTCGTCGCCTTCCATCAGTCCCACGGCAAGCTGGCCACGGTCACGACGGTTCAGCCGGTCTCCCGATTCGGGATCACACAGATCGATGGCCAATCGAGGGTGACGAGCTTCGCCGAGAAGCCGAAGGTGGAGGGCTGGGTGAGTGCAGGCTTCTTCGTCTTCAGCCGACGGATTTTCGACTACCTCGATGCCGGCGACCTGCAGATCCTCGAGGATGAGCCTCTCGAGCGGCTCGCCGGCGAAGGGCAGCTCATGGCCTACAAGCACAACGGCTTCTTCTTTCCGGTTGATACCTACCGCGACTATCTGCACGTCAACGAGTTGTGGAAAGAAGGCGCAGCGCCCTGGAAGGTGTGGTGATGGCTCCGCTCGAAACCCTGCGGGGTAGGCGGGTCTTCGTCACCGGCCACACGGGCTTCAAAGGCTCGTGGCTGGTCATGCTCCTCCACCGCCTCGGGGCGCAGGTCACCGGCTACTCGCTCGCCCCGCCGACACAGCCGGCGCTTTTTGCCGCCGCGGGGCTTCGTGATCTCGTCGCGACGCACCACGAAGCCGACATCCGCGACGCAGCCCGACTGGCCGCCGCGATGAAGGCGGCCCAGCCCCACGTGGTCTTCCATCTGGCGGCCCAGCCGCTGGTGCGGCTGTCGCATCGAGAGCAGCTCGAGACGTTTTCGACGAACGTCGTCGGGACGGCCGCGGTGCTCGACGCCGTCCGCAGCCTGGGCAACCCCTGCGCCATCATCGCGGTGACAAGCGACAAGTGCTACGAGCCCCACGACTCGGGCCAGCCACATACCGAAGCTGATGCGCTGGGCGGCCGTGATCCCTATAGCGCCAGCAAGGGGGCGGCCGAGCTCGTCGCCGCAGCCTATCGCCGCAGCTATTTTCCCGCGGAGCGGCTGGTCGAGCACGGTGTGCAACTGGCGACCGTGCGGGCCGGCAACGTGATCGGCGGTGGCGATTGGGCCGAAGACAGAATTGTGACCGACATCGTCCGGCATCTGGCAGCGGGGCGGCCTGTGCCGGTGCGCAACCCGGCGGCGATCCGTCCCTGGCAGCATGTCTTGGAGCCCCTCACGGGGTACCTCGCCCTGGCCGCCGCCATGCTCGCCAAGCCTGATCCTGCCTGGTGCAGCGGCTGGAACTTCGGGCCGGCGGCCGGCGACGACATCACCGTTCGCGAACTCGCTGAAATCTTCATCGATGCCTGGGGCTCGGGCTCCTGGGAAGACCGCCACGATCCCCGCGCCCCGATCGAGACGCACGTGTTGCGACTGGCGATCGACAAAGCCCTCAGCGCTCTCCCCTGGCGACCAAGCCTCGCGGGCCGCGACGCGATCCACCGCACCGCCGCCTGGTATCGTTCTTTTGCCAGTGACCCGTCCGCCGCGCGAGTGCTCTGCGAGGCGGATATCATCGCGTACGAATCGGCCACGTCGTCACCCGAGCCAGCCCGCACATGACCGCCAGCCCAACCCGCAGCCCCGATGCGATCCGCGCCGAGATTCGGGCGCTTGTGGCCGAGTATTGCCGGGGGGCTTTTCCTGAGCGGCCGTTTGCGACCGGGCAGGCCGTGCCCGTGGCGGGCCGCGTCTTCGACGAGCGGGAGGTGCAGCACCTGGTCGACAGCTCGCTCGATTTCTGGCTCACGACGGGCCGGTTCGCGGACGAGTTTGAGAAGCGGTTTGCGACCCGTGTGGCCGCGCGGTGCGCGAGCCTCGTGAATTCGGGATCGAGTGCGAATCTGCTCGCCCTCACAGCTCTCACGTCACACAAACTCCTCGATGAGCAGCTGCGGCCGGGCGACGAGGTGATCACGGTGGCGGCGGGGTTTCCGACCACGGTCAACCCGATCCTGCAAAACAACCTCGTGCCTGTCTTTGTCGACGTGGAGCATCCGGAGACACGGGCCACCTACAACATCGATGTCAATCGTCTGGAGGGGGCGGTGAGCGACCGCAGCCGCGCCGTCATGCTCGCCCACACGCTTGGCAATCCGTTCGACTGCGCCGCCGTGGCCGACTTCTGCCGGCGGCACGATCTCTGGCTGGTGGAAGACTGCTGCGATGCCCTCGGGGCCACGTTTGGCGGCAGGCATGTCGGTCAGTTTGGCGACGTGGCCACGTGCAGCTTCTATCCTGCCCACCACATGACGATGGGGGAGGGAGGCATCGTGTTCACCGACTCCCCGAAGCTCGAAAAGCTGGTGGAGAGCTTCCGCGACTGGGGCCGCGACTGCTGGTGTGAGCCGGGCCACGACGACACCTGTGGCAAGCGGTTTGACTGGCAGCTCGGCGACCTGCCGCACGGCTACGACCACAAATACATCTATTCCCACATCGGCTACAACCTGAAGCTCACCGACATGCAGGCGGCCGTGGGCGTGGCCCAGCTCGACAAGCTCGACGGCTTCATCGCCGCCCGCCGCTCCAACTTCGCCCGGCTCCGCGCAGGCCTCGAGCCGCTCGCCGATGTGTTCGTGCTTCCCGACGCCACGCCCGGCTCCGAGCCGAGCTGGTTCGGCTTTCCACTCTCGGTGCGGCCGACGGCGAAGTTCTCCCGGCGCGATCTGGTCCGTCATCTCGACGAACACAAGATCGGCACCCGCCAGCTCTTCGGCGGCAATCTGCTGCGGCAGCCGGCCTATCACGGCAAGCCGCAGCGGGTGGCCGGCGATCTCACCGGAGCCGACTACATCATGCGGCACACGCTCTGGCTGGGCGTCTATCCGGGCCTCACCGCGGCCCACATAGACCACATGATCGCCACGATTCGTTGCTTTGTTCAGAAGTAGGCCAGACTTCAGCCTGTCCCAGCCGGGGCCCGTTGCGGCTCGATCCGCCGGCAAACACGCACCTTAGAGCCGAACCTTTCGCTGACCCAGACTGGCGGATGCTGGCAAACCTCGGCTCAGGAGCTTCCGCATTGCTGAAGCGATCGCAGAAGTGAGGCGGCCGCCATCCTGGCCCCGGACTGATGGAGAAAGTCTGGGCAGTCGCCCGATCATCGCTGAAGACGTCCGCGCTGCTTCAACGAGTTGGCGGAAACAGGTTGGCGAGTCTGACTGACAGCCCGGGTACGGCGCTGGAAACGAATGAATCCGCCTCGCTGGCAAGCGTGGAGCCGCGGCTTGCCGTAGACACCGTCACCGTGCGATTGCCTGGATCAACGCTCCACACCTCGAGGCAGCCCGCAGCAAGCCAGCCAGCGACCTTGTCAACCGCCCTCCTTCGCGATGCTTCGTCGCGAATGTCGGATGGCGAGAGCACCTCGACAGCCAGATCGGGGGCGCCATCGAAAAAGCCGACGGTGCGGCCGCGCGGCAGCCGCTGCTCGGCGACAAACGCCACGTCAGCCGCTCGCACGGTGTCGGGCGAGCGGGCCAGTAGGAATCCCGTCTCAGCAGCCGTGACGACACCGAGCCGCCGAGCCGCCACATACTCATGTAAAAAGGCCGCGATCCGTTGCGTGATCACTCCATGCTCGAAGCCTGCCGGCGACATCATCACGAGCGTTCCCCGCACGAGCTCGCAGGGGCCGATATCGCTCGCGGCGAGGAGGTCCTCTGCAGTCTCAATGTCACCGGCAGGTGCCGTGGCAAACCCAGCCGCCATCGCCAACCTCCCTCGTTGATGTGCATGCTTCACTCGAATATCGTCGGACACCGGTGCCGCCAGCACAATAACGTATACTTCTGTACATATCTATCAAGACCCCCTTCCTGCCCGCATTCTCGGCTTGCGCCACGGGCTTCTCAGCAGCCAGCAGGGCGACCACCGTGATTGGGGGTGATGCGATTCGTGCCTCGCCTCCGTTCCTCGTACAATGATCAATCTCCACAGTTGAGCCATGCCCACGCACCCGATCATCTCTGAAGACGTTCGCGGGGTGCTCTCCCGTAGGCACGCCCTCTGGCCCGACCTGAGGGGAGGGAATGTTTTCATCACGGGCGTCACCGGGTTTTTTGGCATCTGGCTCTTGGAGACACTGCTTGCCGCCAACCGGGAGTTTTCGCTCGGCCTGCGGATCGTGGGCCTGTCGCGGAATCCCGGCGACTTCGCGGCCAAAGCGCCGCATCTGGCTCATGATCCGGCTGTCACGTGGATCGCCGGCGACGTCCGTGACTTTCTGTTTCCTGCCGGCCCCATCACCCACGTGATCCACGCCGCCACCGAATCGACGTCAAACCTCAACTCCGCGAACCCGCCGGAGATGTTCGACGTGTGCGTCGAGGGCACGCGGCGGGTGCTCGCGCTTGCGACGGAAAAGCGGGTAGCGCGGGTACTCTTCACGAGCTCCGGCGCCATCTACGGCCGGCAGCCGTCGGATCTCTCCCACGTGCCGGAGGACTTTGCCGGCGGCCCCGACCCGCTCGACCGCCGCAATGCCTACGCCGAGGGCAAGCGGGCCGCAGAGTTTTTGTGTGGCCTCGCTGCCTCCGATCCGGTCGCGCCTGTGGCCGTCACGATCGCCCGCTGCTTCGCATTCGTGGGGCCACATCTGCCGCTCGACGTGCACTTCGCGATCGGCAACTTTATCAGTGACGCCCTGGCTGGGGGTCCGATTCGCGTCAGTGGCGACGGCACTCCCTACCGCAGCTATCTTTACGCTGCCGATCTTGCCGAGTGGCTCTTTACGATCCTGCTGCGGGGCCAGTCCGGCCGGGCTTACAACGTGGGCAGCGAGGAGGCCGTGTCGATCGCCGAACTCGCAGGCCGCGTGGCCGACGTCATGGCCGCGGAGCAGCCCGATTGCAAACGCCCACAGGTATCGCTCGCGAAGCACCCCGTGCCGGGGGCTGCCGCGGCCCGCTATGTGCCGTCGTGCCGCCGTTGCCGTGACGAACTGCTGCTCGTACCGGCCGTTTCGCTCGACGAGGCGATTGCCCGCACCATGCGTTTCGCGCGTCCTCACACGACGCTCGCGCCGGGATAGCACGATGACATTCATGCCTTCCTCCGACGACACCCGCCCCGAACTCGTGCCCTGGCCGCGCCCAGCCGTCGCGACCGTGACGTCGGCCGGTAGCCGCCACGTTGGCATCGTCCTCCCCTGCTACAACGAGGAGGCCAATGTCGAAGAACTCTACGAGCGGCTCTCGCAGGTCTTCGCGGGCTTGCCGCAGTACACCGTCGAAATGCTCTTCGTCGACAACGCGTCGACCGACGGCACGGTCGCGAAGATCAAGGCGCTGATTGCCCATGATCCGCGGGTGAAGCTGATCGTCAACGCCCGCAACTTCGGGCATCTTCGGTCGCCATTTCATGGCATGCTGCAAGCGGCGGGCGACTGTGTGATCGTTCTCGCATCAGACCTGCAGGACCCTCCGGAACTCATCCCGGAGTTTCTCGCACAGTGGGAGCGAGGGGCCAGCATGGTGCTCGGA
>JBIKNV010000514.1:0-2581 GCA_044358475.1 Pirellulales bacterium
CGCGAGCTGCGACAGGAGACGGGCGTCGTCACGACCGGCGGCTACCCCGGTCGTCACAGCGGCCGCCGGCGAGGCGGTCGCTGCGTTCGCGAGCCACGACGCCAGCTCAGCGACGCGGCCAGCAACGACCGCCAACCGCTCCGCGAGCGATGGCGGCGGGCCGTATGGATGCCCCCGCCCAGCCGTCGTGGCGAGCACCGCGTTCGCCACGGCCAGGCACTCGGCCCTGCCGAGACTCGCGAGCCGCCCGGGCCCGCCGTCGAACGCGAGCCAGGCGACTCCCGTCGGCTCCCCACCGCCGTCGGCTTCGGTGTTTGGAGGAATCATCTCGGGCGGGCTCCGCTCTCGTGCACATGCCCTTCATCAAAACAGGACGGCAGCGTCGGCACACCGCCGACGCTGCCGCCATGAAAAACATCGCAATCGCTGAAACGCTTCGGAGAACGAACAGGCTGCCGTGCGTGCCGCGACCGCGGCATCACGAGCCCGCCGCCACCGATTCGATGTCGAGCAGACTGCAGATCCGATCGACGAGCACCTCGGCCTCGAAAGGCTTCTGAAGGAACTCGTTGGCACCGGAGGCCTTCAGGTCCTCGATCTTGTCGGGCTCGCACATGCCCGAGATGCAGATGATCCGCACCTCGTCCATCGTGGAGTCGCTCCGAACCCGTTGGCAGACTTCCTTGCCGTTGATGTCGGGCAGCATGACGTCCAGCACGATCAGATCGGGACGATAGTCCTTGACCATCATGCCGGCGTCGAAGCCGTTGTTCACACTCCGTGTTTCGAAGCGGCCGTCCCGCTCGAGCACGTCGGTGATCAGCTCGACGAGATCCTGATCGTCGTCGACAACGAGAATCTTCCGCCGACCGCTTTCCAGCGCATCGGTCGGGATCCCGTTGTCCCGCATGAACAGGAACAGCTGATCTCGCGGGATCCGACGGAACCGGCTGCCCGGCACGCGGAACCCCTTCAACTGTCCGGAGTCGAAGCAGCGAATGATCGTCTGCTGACTCACTTTGCAAATCTTGGCGGCCTCGCCAGTCGTATACACAGTCTTCTGCATCTGCTTTACCACCCTCTCCCTAGCCGTGGTACAGCTAGTCAAAACGGAGATTAGAAGCTTCACTCATCCCGAGAGTCAGCTCTAAGCCCCTAGGCTTCCTAGTTGCCGTAACGCCCGCAATCCGTCGCATTTCGCAGCTTTGTCTGCAGGCCTTCGTTTGGTCAGGACACCGAGCATCCTGATTTCAGGCCCGAAAACGTTCACTGCACGTGGAAGGCGTGGGGGGCGGAAGACAGCGAAAGGAAATCCATTCCCTCTGCCACCTCCCGGCTTACCATCCTTGCCACACCATCAACTCTAGCGGCATCTTGCGCATTGAGTCAAGATCGACGCAATTGCCGCAAACGCCTTGTGCGCAAGACCTTGGGCATTGCCCCCGAAGTGACCAGAAAATTTTCTCTGCCGACGTGGGGCCGCAGAACAGCCATTTCCCGCGGCCATCTCGGACCGGCAAACGGCTACACCACAGGCACGACGATTTCCAGCAATTCCACCGCCGGCTTTCCGTCGAGTTGGATGTCGGCGACGCGGCCATACACCGGCCCTGCGGAGGCCGCCACCCGCAGGGTTTCTCGCAGGTGCCGGCCTGGAACCACCTCCAGAAGCTTCACTCCGTGCACGTCGCGAAGCATTCCCGCCTCGATGAGAATGCGGCCCAGGGGCCGCTGTCCCTCGCGAATCTCCCGTGCGACGGGAGCATCGAGATTGGTCAGGTCAATTCGCACGATCCCGTGCTGGACGATCACTCCAGCCGGCGTCTCCAGCAGGATTTCGCGGGCATACCATCCGTCATTCGGGCGATGCTGCCGAGCTTCACCGCTCTCCGCATCGGCCCGAGCGACCACGCGGAGCCGCACGTCGCAGCCGTGGAACCGCTCCATCGCCACGGTCATGTGGCTGCGGTGATCGAGCAGGCTCCTCGACGGCTCGGGCACATGCTCGGCTCCGACATTCCGAAACGTGCCAAATTCCTCCGGGCTGTAGAACAGCCGCACGAGCGCGGTGGCCCTCGCCACGGGATCACGGGAATCTCGCTCGTTCTTCATGCCACTTCGCCGCCGGCAGCCCCAGGCAACGCGTGACTCGTGTGCGGTCACGCTCGACGACGATTTTCAGCTTGAATCACGGCTCCCTGCAAGCGTCAGGCGGAAAACTGCGACGCGGCGAGTTCCGGAACGGCGAGATCGAGCAGGAAATCCAGCACGTCACGCAGCCGCCGCCAGCGGCAGGTGGCGGCCGCAGAGGCCGCGAGAGCACGCTGCTCGGCCACGATGCCGGCCGCCCGCTCGAACACCTCCGCCTTGGCGTAGAGCTTCCGCACTTCGGCTACGGCAGCCACGATGGTCGCCTCAACCGCATCGGGGCTGCCCGCGGTGCGAGCCAACTGCCGGAGCCGATCGGCGTCGTCTGCCGACAACCGCTCGAGCGCCAGGGCCCACATCACGGTGGGTCGGCCGCCCCGCAGATCGCCGGCAGCCCGCCGGTTGTTTTCCAGATCGCCACTCCAATCCTTCA
>JBIKNV010000515.1:0-2573 GCA_044358475.1 Pirellulales bacterium
TCGCCGAACAGCACGGTCGCCAACACCCTGGTGCCCCTCTTTTTCTGCCCGTCCTACACCGGTGCGAAGCAGGGCGGGATGGCGTACGTCACCGGCGGCTTGACCTGTTACGCGACATGCTACGTCGGGGTGTTTGGCTGGCATGCAACCGACGGCCGACCCCTGACAAGTGCAAGTACTGGGCTCGGCAGCCAGCGCGGCGCGTTTTTCGTCAACAGCAACACCAAGATAAAGGACGTCACCGACGGCCTCAGTAACACGCTCGTTATGGGTGAGTTTCGCCCCAACTTTCTGAGGGTGCTGAGCCCGACGTTCTACAGGGAGACGGGGTTGGAATCGATTGGTCCCAACGCCCGGTGGAGTCCCTGGGCCGCGAGTATTTTTCTGGAAAACATCGGTTCGGTGAAAGGCATGAAATATTCACCGAATCAGGTGTTTGCCCCCTATAACGATCGGACAAAGGACGTGTGGCCGCTGCCCTTCAGTTCCGAACATCCGCAGGGCACGTCCATGCTGTACGGAGACGGGTCTGTCGCGTTCTTCAGTGAAAACGTCGACATTACGGTGTGGCGCAATCTGTCCACGATCGCCGGGGGTGAAGTTGACACGCAACCCTAGCAAACCGTGGCTCGTGGCGCTGTCTGCGGCCGTCGTTGTCTCGGTCATCGGCTGCGGCAAAAGCGATCGCCCACCGTTGGCCAAGGCCGGTGGCATGGTACTCCTGCAAGGGCAGCCACTGCCGTCAGGGAGGGTGACGTTCATTCCTGATCGCTCCCGCGGCACCATGGGCCGAGCCGCAACCGGAATCATTCAGCCGGATGGGCGATTCACGCTGCAGTCCTACGCGGATGGAGACGGGGCCATCGTGGGATTCCATCGTGTTGCGATCGAGTCGTGGGAAGAGGTGACGCCCTCCACTCCAGCGATCACCGCCGGTGCGGATGATGTTCCCGCGCCACCCCCACCACGAAAATCCCGGATCGCAACTCGCTACAACGATCATGCCACCAGCGGCATCACTGCCGAAGTGCAAGCTGGCAGCGGCAACGAATTCGAATTCAGTGTGGAATCCCGGTAGCCGCTGCGACGGCTCGAAGTTTCGGTTGATCTTTTAAGCGACCTCACGGGAAGCGAGCTGGAGCGGTAAAGACATGGCACGGTGCTCACGCCGGGGTTTTCTTCTCGCCTCTATGGCGGTGTCGACAGCGATGGTGACCGCAAAACTTCGCAGCTTTGCGGCTGCCGCACGTGCGCGACCTCCCCTTCGAGCACTGGACGATGAACGATTACTACGTCTTCGTGAGCTTCTTCACGGCCGTGCAGTGGAAGCCGGGAGTCGAGCCACGCGAGAAGCGAATCTACTGGAAGGAAACCAACCGCGTTGCGAATCCCGTGGACGGGAAGCCACGCGACGCGAAGACGCTTGGTGCCGCCGAGCCCGTTGGGGCCGAGGGCGACCCGCGGCCGACGTTGGCAGCCTGGCTCACCGCCTCCGACAGCGAGATCTTCCCGAAAAACCTGGCCAACCGAATCTGGACGCAGTTTCTCGGTCGGGGTTTGGTCGAGCCGGTGGACGACATGCGGGACAGCAATCCGCCCACCAATGCCCCGCTGCAAGATGCGCTCTCCAAGCGGCTGGTGGAATTAAAGTTCGAGCTGCGGGCGTTTTTTGTCCGCGGCATCTGCACCAGCCGGGTCTACCAGCTTTCGGTGCAGCCGACGCCTTCGAACGCCGGCGACGCGCCGCAATTTTCCCGCGCCCGTCTGCGGCGGCTGCGGGCCGACGTGCTCCTCGATTCGGTCGTGGCGGTGACAGGCGTGCGACGAAATCTGCCCAACTGGCCGGCTGGTACGAAGGCGGTGGAATACTACCCGCGCACCAGCGGCGATACCGGCGGCCCTCACATTGGCGATCCGTTCTTCGCCACATTCGGTCGCTCGACCCGCGGCACGATCTGTGCCTGCGAGACGAAATCAAACCTCACGCTGTCGCAGGCGATGCACCTCGTCGGGGGCGACACCGTCCGCGACCGGCTGACGTCGGGTGGTGCCGTGAAGAGCCTGATCGAGACAAAATCAACACCCGAGGAGACCGTGACGGGGCTGTTCATCCGCACGCTCTCCCGCAGGCCCACGCCCGAGGCACTCGCCGGATTCGTAGAGATGGCGGCGGGGGCGCCGAAGGATCAGGCCGTCTACGAAGACATCTTTTGGAGCCTGCTCAACTCAACGGAGTTCGTGTTCAACCATTGATCTGCAGCCATTGACCTCTGGGACTCTTTCACTCGATCGATGAATCTTTTTCGTTACCGGGAACAGTTTGGGGGGAACAAGCCATGAACCTTTTACTCACCACATCGCGGCGGAGCAGCGGCGCGAATACCGCGGCAGGCTTCACGCTCGTAGAGCTTTTGGTGGTGATCGCGATCATCGGCGTGCTCATCGGCCTGCTTCTGCCGGCCGTGCAGGCGGCTCGTGAGTCGGCCCGGCGATCGGCGTGCAGCAACAAGCTCAAGCAGATGGCGCTCAGCGTCGCCAATTTCCATGACGCCAGGGCACGGTTTCCAGTCAGC
>JBIKNV010000533.1:0-2572 GCA_044358475.1 Pirellulales bacterium
CTGATTGAGAGTGTGACAGTTCAGTAAGTGGCACAAGGGGGGTTGCGGTTCGCAGCAACCCCTGCCATACTAAGATCACAAACAAAGGGATCTGATGACTTACAAATGCCCCCGTTGTTCTACATTCGTGAAAGATTGGGAAGGTGATGATCCTAAATGTGGTTTTGATGAGAATGGTAACTTTCTAGAACGCAACTGGTGTTGTGCAACTCTCACTGCATTGCGTGAGATGGCAGAAGAGAATGAAGTGTGGTGTGATGATCATTATATGGCGATTGTGAGTCGTTCTGATGTTGGTCACGGTGTTCTCAGTTGGTATAAACATCGTGGGCAAACTGATGACTTTCGTGATAGAAACTTTGAACGTGGCACGTTATACTATGCTCAGCAACTTCTGGGTGATGTAGAACCTGATTTTAGTGGTTGGGAAAATGTAAATCTGGATGACTTGTGACAGTTGAGGAACTGTCACACACCCCCTTGCAGACCTCCTGATTCCGTGCCATACTGACAGTATGAAAAACACACACCTTGAGCACCCCGAAGATACCATCCTCACGGGTGATCTTTCTGTTCTGAATTGGTTCGTCAATCCTGGCACTCTGAGTGTTAAGATTGACGGTGCGCCTGCTATTGTTTGGGGCACAAATCCTGCCACTGGAAACTTCTTCGTTGGCACCAAAAGTGTGTTCAACAAAAAGAAAATCAAAATCAACGAATCGCATGAGGACATTGATGCAAACCATGAGGGTAATGTCGCTCAGATTCTGCATTCGTGCTTTGATCATCTGCCCCGTGTGAAGACAATTTATCAGGGTGATTTCATCGGGTTCGGTGGACTCAATGAGTACACTCCTAACACCATCACCTATCAGTTCGGTGACATTGTAACGCAGAACATCATCATCGCTCCGCACACTTGCTATTATGCTGAGAGCGATCTTCGTGACGCTGTTGCAATGCCTGACCGTAGCATCTGGACTGATACTGAGACGGTGAAGTTCGTGCAACCGAATGCATACATTCTGCACAATCAGGAGTCGTTCGCTGATGTTGAAGAGGTCTGCAATTTCGCCCGTCAAATGTCAACAACTGCAACCTTTGTAACTGACAAGGAAGCAGCAAAGATCAAACAACAACTGAACGCCTGCATTCGTGCTGGTGAAGAAGTCAACCCCGAGGACTTTGATTGTGACATTAACCTGCTGCGTTTGTGGGCATTGGTGAAGTCGATCAAAGATGACTGCCTGCACATCTGCCGCAATGATGGTCCTGCAGCATACATCAACGGCAACAGAATTGATGCCGAAGGTTATGTGATGACCAATGAGTTTGGTATGTTTAAGTTGGTCAATCGTGAGTGCTTTTCCTATCACAATTTCAACAGCGGTCGCTTTCAGTGTGCCAGTTGAATAGGTGTCACACATCCCGTTGATCTGCCCCCCTGGCACCCTATACTGATCTCATCAGCAACCAACCCCCATGGCACTGATCCGCTACGAAGTCCGCTACCAGGTCCCCTACAATGCCTGTGAGTGGCGGTCGCAATGGTTCCCCACCCTTGAGGAGGCGGAGCGCATGGTAGACTTCTACCGCTCCTGTGGTTCCCCTGCTCACCTTGCTGCCTGATCCGATGAACGACAATCAACGCGCCGCGATGATGGATGACCTGATCCATTCGGTCAAGGTTGCAATCTACAATCATGAAGAGAATGGCGATTCCACCTATGCCTATGCTCTGTTTGAAGAGTTTCAGGAATGGTTGGTTGATGATCACAAAGATGTGATGTTGATGGATTCTATCCTGCCCGCATGATCAACGCCCTGACCCGTTCCCGCTCCGCAGACTTCCACCGTGCTACCATGCTCCGCCTGACCGTTGGTGCCCTGATGCTCTGGCTGCTATGGGAACCGATCCGTCCCGTCCGCCATGTGACAGCTGGCGCACTGCACACTGCAGGCGACCTGATCGCCCGCTGACCTGCTACAATACTCTCAGTTCAAAGGAACCCCATGATCGTCCAACAGATCGGCAGCAACCAAACGGAAGTGCAACTGGCAGACGGGACCTGCATCCTGTACTCCTACGCGACCCCCGTTGCTGCCCTGGTGCCTGGCAAAGGGTGGATCCGCACCGCTTACAAGTGGAGTGCCACCACCAGCAAGCACATCAACGCCTGGTTGCGGAAGAACTGCGGTGGCACCGTGCAGACTGTGCCACAATGGGAAGTGGACCAACTGGTGGCATTCTGAGGGGCGCCACCCCTTACAATACTCTCAGTTCAACCAACCAACCCATGACCTACGCCCAGATCACCGCCTCCGAACTCTCCGCCTCTGAGGCACGGTGCGCCATCTTTGACCTGGCAGACGACTTCTCATGGGAGACCGTCGCCCGTGAAATGATCTCCCGCATGTCAGGCGATGAGGCACGGGAGTTTGTGGACGACTTCCAGCGCCTCTATGCCGATTGATCAACTGGCACAAGGGGGGCACCAACCCCCCACCTCTGACCCTATACTGATCTCAGTTCAAACGAACCCCATGCGGACCCACTTTATCGCTGACGGCA
>JBIKNV010000516.1:0-2568 GCA_044358475.1 Pirellulales bacterium
CCTCCAGCCGCACCCCGCTCTGGCCTTTGTTCGCCCACCTGTAGACCGGAGAGAGAGCCGGACGCCGTCCCGTGGACTGGCCAATGAATGACGCGACCTCCTTCAGCGTCATCGCTCCCTCGGAACTCAGCCGGTGAAGCGACAGGGGAGAAGTGCGCGCCCCAGGCGTCTGAACTGTCAAGAACTCGACAGCGCCGTCGTGGCCGACATGCGAGATCTCCGGGTTTTTTGAGGTATGGCTCTTCTCGGGTGACTGTCTTGTTGTCTCAACCCTACTGCCCCCATCGCACCTAAGCATGGTTATCACTCCCCTCCATGACGCGGACACGAACGTCAGCGACTGATGACTCCGACCGTTCGCAGAACGTGCAGACCTTGACATCGAATGACGACCACGACGCATGCCTGCGTTCGACTTTTCCATCCCATCTACACAGATGGATGACTCAGTCGGCGCGGAATATACTGCGAGTCGTTGAGCTGTCAACTAATCGAGCAACATGGAGGTGCTCATGCGGAGTGACACGCAATCACCCAACGGCGATCTCCCGTCGCCATCCGGCTTGTCACGGGTGCCGATGGAGCAACTCATCAGCCGCAAGCGGCTGGCGGAACTTGGACCATTCCGCGCGAGCACCCTCAAGGCGTGGGCTTCACGAGGCGCGGGCCCGCCGTTTCTGAAGGTCGGCCGTAAGGTGATGTACGTCCGACGAGAGGTCGAGGAATGGCTGGCCTGTCGGGCTGTACGTCATCCGCAGCCTGCAGCCCCCACGCCTGAACGGCGGTGTCGCACACGGAGCGAATGAGCCGCGGACGCGATGGTCGATTCAGGTCGCTCCAGGGACATGAACAACACAGGGAGGTGTCGCTAGCGGCCATCCGCAGCGTTGACCTCAGCCCGGCAGAGATACGAACGACGCTCATACCAGGGCAACACAGGCAGCCGGCTTGGGAGAACCTTGCGGCGGCTGCCGGAGACGCTGGAACCGGAAGGGAATGTGACGACACCAGCAGGGGTAGCCCAAAGTCAGATGCCCCAGTCACACGGGTCACAGCAGGCCCGATAAGAAGCTGACATGCCATCGTCCGCTGTGGATCGGTGGCCACCCTCGACGCGACCTAACGAGCGTGGACAGGTGCAGGCCGACCCTAGTTCGCCTTTACGGCGCCCTGGGGAAGGTCGCCCTGCACCCACGGCGAGCCTTCAAGCATGAACAGGTGCTGAGGAGAGGATGGTAGGAGCAGAGGGATGGGAATGAGAGACGAGACATGAAGGGGGAATCGGCTGGGGTCCGCCTCTACGCTACCGACCGACCCCCAATCACATCGCCCAGTCCTTGCAGAGCGTTTCCGCCTGCAAGAGCACCGTCTGCACCGCCTCGTCCCGAAGGTCCGGCGGGTACCCATGCTCGCGGAGAATCCGTTTCACGAGAATCCGGATCCGGGCCCGAGCATCCTCCCGCATCGTCCAGTCGATGCTGACGTTCTGCCGGACGTTGCTGACGAGTTCCGCCGCGATCACTCGCAGCTCGGCGTTGCCCATGGCCCGGACAGCGCTCTCGTTGGCCGCCAGAGCGTCGTAGAAGGCCAGTTCCTCGTCAGAGAGGTTCAGAGACTCCCCTCGCTTTGCGGCCGCGTCCAGCTCTCTGGCGAGCTTTATCAGCTCCTCGATGATCTCCTGGGTGGCGATCGCCCGGTTGTGGTAGGCGTTCAGCGTCTTCTTCAACATCTCGCTGAACTGCCGGCCTAGCACGACATTCCGGGACGCCCGGTCGGCGATCTCCCCTTTCAGGAGCTTCGCGAGCAGTTCCGCCGCCACGTTCTTCTGCTTTATGCCCCTGACTTCCGCCAGAAACTCGTCCGAGAGGATGGAGATATCGGGCTTCTTCAGGCCGGCCGCCGTGAAGACGTCGATCACCTCGCCGTCGGCCACCACAGCCCTGGAGACAAGTTGCTGGATGGCCTGGTCGAGCCGCTCGTTCGAGCCCTCACGCTCCTCTCCGAGGGTCAGGCGGTGCTGTACGGTCTGAAAGAACGAGATGTCGTCCCGGAGGGCGATGGCGTCCTCTGCCGTGGCCGCCAGGGCGAAGGCCTTGGAGATCTCCGAGACGAGCTTCACAAATCGCTTCTTTCCGTCCTCCTGCTGGAGGATGTGCTGCATGGCGTTCGGGATGAGGGCCAGCGCTGCCTTGCCGCTGCCGGCCGTCCACGCCGACCAGTCGAAGCCGTGGAACATCGACCGGGCGACCTCGCACTTCTCCACGAGGACAGCGACGGCCTCGTCAGTGTCGACGCTCGGCTTCCCCTTCCCGCCGCTCTCCGTGTACGTGGCGAGAGCCTGCTTGAGCTGGTCAGCCAGCCCGAGGTAGTCGACGATCAGACCACCAGGCTTGTCTCGGAAAACGCGGTTTACGCGAGCGATGGCCTGCATCAGGCCATGCCCACGCATCGGCTTGTCGGCGTACATCGTGTGCAGGCAGGGGGCGTCGAATCCCGTCAGCCACATGTCCCGCACAATCACGATCCGGAACGGGTCCTTCGGAGACTTGAATCGCACGGCCAGCTCCC
>JBIKNV010000376.1:0-3507 GCA_044358475.1 Pirellulales bacterium
GCGATTCGAGGCTGGCACCGCACCATGTGGCTGGCGGAGCCGCTGACTTGGCCAGCAAGAGCGTGGCGTTGTGATCCCTGGCCAGTAACGCGGCGATCGAATCGCTGGTCACATCCCAGTTGGTCGGCAGATCGGTAGCGGCGGGGTGGGTGAGCACCCATGTGGGCGCGTCAAGCACGCATGCCGTCCCGGTGAGAGCCGGATTGGCGGAGAGCGGCAAACCGGTGCTTTGTGCAACCAGTTGGGCGAGCGTATGCATGCAGTCGAGGGCGAGATCGTGCATGAGCTTGGCCGGCTGTGGAGCCGCTGCATCAATCTGCCTCAGCCCGTCGACGACGGCGCCGCCGCCGACCACGATGGCCAAGGGGACATCCCCGACTCCCGCCACAAGCCGATCGAGCAGCCGCGGCCAATCGTGCCATGAAAGGAGGCTGCCCCCGACCTTTAGCACCACAGCCTCGGTGCCGTCGCCGCCCTGAGATTGGCGAAGGCAGCCCCGAATCCATATTTTCGTCATCGAAGTGTTTCCCGGGCAATGAGCGCCAAGGCGTGGGCCGGAGCCACCCTCGACACCGCAGGTGAAAGATGATCCTGCATATCGATTGTAAGCAGCGTGCGAGGAAGCCCGACAAGCAGTCGGCGGGCCAGCAGGTTGCCGTGGCCGGAAAACACCATTCCGGTCGGCTCCCAGCCCGTGCCCTGCGCCACGCGTCGTACTGCTTGGGCGACCCGGCGTACCTGAGCTACGGCGATCCGCTCAGCCGCAGCGAGGGCATCGTCCAGAGTGAATTCCTCCGGCTCGAGCAGCATCGTACGGGCGAGGCGGATGCGGGCGGCCTCGCGTGTGGCCGGCCCGCCGTCGGCCGTATCGGTGCAGGATGAATCCTCAGGCAGGCCGCCCAGCATCAGCCACGCATCCTGCGAGCGGGCGAAGACTTCGCTGGCTACCGGACGGTGGATGCCGCGGTGGGGCAGGCTGCGGACGATCGCCGCGATCGGGGTCCGCTCCATGCCGGTGTAGACCAGTTCTCCGGATGCCATCCGTCCGACGTCGTCGTCGGCTCGTGGAGCCGGCCTTCCGTCCTGAATGGGGATAATGTCGATCGTCGTCGAGCCGATATCGACGAGGAGCGTGCGGCCAGTCGGCGCGAGTGATGCCGCGAGGCGGGCGACGGCATGCCAGTTGGATGCGGCGACAGTGAGCGGATCACGGATGGCCTCCTCTGGCGACACAATGCGACCGGCGGTCGTATAGATGCCGACCGAGGCGGTGCTGGCGGCCGCGGTGAGGGCAGCGACGATGTGCTCCACACCGTCTCGTCGCGAGCGGAAGCAGTCGGCGATTTCACCGGTCATCGTGGCGACGACGCGTTGTGGTGCGTGAGTGATGAAGCCTGTCAATGCGGCAACGAGTCGCCGCCAGTCTCGCCACATGGCAAACGCTTCGGTTTTCGTCCAGCCGAAGCCGTCTGCCGCCTTGATATTCGCTCCGCCGATGTCGAGGGCGATGAGGTCAACGGCGGGGGAGGGGAGTGCATTCACGAGGCGTTGCAGCGCGGTCGATCATCGACCGTACGAGGCTGAGCGATGCCCCGCGGGAGTGCACGACGAAGGAAGTCGTGAGCCGCGGATTGACCTCCAGCACGCGGTCGTCGCGACCATCGTGCCGGTCGCCGAGGATCATGTCGACACCCACCCACCCCACGGCCGGCTCACTGCCTGCTGCACGTTCGAGGGCGGCCACCGTCCGCCGTGCCAGAGCTTCGGCGCGCGTTGCGAGCGATTGGTCCGTGAGCGGCTCGCTGCCGAGATAGCGGGGCCTGTCTCCGTCGGTGAATCGCTGCCGTAGCGGAGGCAGGATTCCGAGGTCGCCGCCGCCGCAGAGGGACGAGACGCCGACCGGCGTGCCGGGTATGAGGGCCTCCAGTCGCGTCGCCACCGTCATGGCAGCAAAGTCTTCGTGACGGCGAATGATCTGCAGGCCGTCGCAGCCCGCGCTCGCCCGGGCCTTGCGAATGGCCGGGAGGTGGAATCCCGGGGGGAGCGGCTCATCGGCACCGAGTAAACGCCCGGCCGGCACGGGTACACCGGCCGCGGCGAGCGCTTCGATCGTGGCCTGCTTGTCGGCGGCGAGCGCGAGAAACCGTGCACTCGGTGCGACAGGGGAGCCGCCCGCCGCCCGGACGCGGGCCACGCGGTCCGCAAGAATCCCCTCGGTCTCCGGCGCGACGAGCACCGCACGATCGATCCGTGTGGCGGCTGCCACCAGCGTCCTGATCTCGGCATCGTGCGGCACGGTCTGGATGCACACACCAGCCGGCAGCGTGATCTCCCGGGTAGCATCGACGAGCACGGTCACATCGAGCGAGGGATCCCGCGCTGCATCGGCTGCGAGCGCCTCGAGCATCATCCGCCCCTCGGCGAAGAGGTCTTCCAGATCGTTTCCCGACGGCAGCGTCGCCAATCCCCCCGAGCAGCACCACTCGTAAAGCAGCAGTTTCAAACGAGGAGTCTCCATGCGATTTGAGGACATCAGGAAAGGACTGGAGTCCTGATTGTCCCACCAGGAAGCCCCGCGCGCGAGCACGGGGGGCTGCTGTGGCACCGGCTGGTGCGTCATCCCGCGGGCTCGCGCCCTGCGGCTTGCTGCGGGGGCCACGGACGGCCCCGCAGCCGGAAAACTAAAAAATCCCCAACTGATCCCGCGCCGCTTCGGTCATCTTGTCGGGCGTCCAGGGTGGATCCATGACGATCCGAACCTCGACTGTGACCACATCGGGATGGGTCCCGAGCACCCGCTTGGTGTCGCCGATCAACTGCGGGCCGGCCGGGCAGGCGGGGCTCGTCATCGTCATGTCGATCACGATCTTCTGTTTGTCGGGCGTGTCGGCGGCAGGTTCGAGCGTGACGCCATAGACCAAGCCCAGATCGACGATGTTGACGAACAGTTCCGGATCCTTGACCTCCTTGAGCATTTCGCGGATCGAGTCTTCACAGAGCGTGCCCGCCGCAGCTGTGGCATGAGGCGGTGATGGTTCTCCGGGCGAGGCGGCATGTGCTGCGGACTGGCCCCTCGTGCCTGCTATCGGCGAAGCCGTCGCGTGTGCGGCTGGGCCGGTGGCCGAGATGTCGTCGCGAAGTCGCACCCAGACGCCGCCATCTTCGACCTTCACGTCGTGCGCCCGCGTGGGCCGCACGGCGGGCATCGTGAGGGCTGCTCCGGTGCGGATGTCGAACTTGGCTCCGTGGCGGGGGCAGGAGATCGTGTGGTTTCGCAGTTCGCCATCTGCCAGCGGGCCACCGTCATGCGTGCAGACATCATCAATCGCATAGAAGCGGCCGTCGGCATGAAACAACGCCACCATTTCGCCATCGACCTCGACAAGTGTCGTGCCGGGATCGGGGATCTCGCTCGTTGCGGCGACGCGGATGAACTCTGCCATGGGCTGAATGAAACTCAGGAGATACGCCGGATTCGGCTGCAGACGGCTCGTGCCAGTGCCTCGC
>JBIKNV010000183.1:0-5797 GCA_044358475.1 Pirellulales bacterium
AAGCCGGCCACGACGAGCCGCGCCGCCTCGTCGGCAGTCAGACCCCGCGCCTGGGCGTAGAACACCTGCTCGGCATCGACGCGGCCGCTGGTCGCCCCGTGCGTGCACCGCACGTCGTCCGCCTCGATCTCGAGGCCCGGGATCGAGTCGGCCCGCGACTCGTTGGAGAGCATCAGGTTGTCGTTGCGCTGATAGCCGTCGGTCCTCTGCGCCGCCTTGTCGACCTTGATCATGCCACGCCAGACGAGCCGCGAGCGGTCCTGCAGCGCCCCCTTGTAGAGCAGGTCACTCTTACAGGCCGGCGCCTCGTGATGCTGGAGCGTATTGTAGACGAGGTGCTGGCGTCCCTCGGTGAACATCACCCCGTTGACCTGGGCTTCGGCGTCACGGCCGACCAGCGCCACGTCTTGGGCCACCTGCGAGAGGCGACTGCCAAGGGCACCGAGCGTCCATTGGAGTCGGCCGCCGGCGTGAACCAGCGCCTTCTGGCGGGCGAAGTGCCAGACCCCGGTGTTCCAGTTTTGGAGATTCACCATCCGCAGAAAGGCCCTGCGGCCCACGACAATCTCGGTGCCCCCGCAGTGGAAGCCGCCGACCGTACCGGCCGCGCCGCCGCCGGTCGTCTCCGTGATCAGTGTGGCCTCGGCACCATCGCCCAGGACAACCAGGATGTGCGACGTGTCGACGCCGCCGGCCGTGATGGCCGCCATCACATGCAACGGCTCGACCAGTGTGACGCCCGGGGGCACATAGAGCACGGCGCTTGCACGGTGGAAGGCTGCATGGAGCGCTGCAAAATAGTCACTGCGGGCGTCGATGACTGAGAACCAGTGCGGCTGCAGTTCCCGTGCGCCAGCCGCAAGCACCGCCTCAGCCCGCCCGAACAGCACGCCCCGAGCGGCGACTGAGGGGTCAAGTTCGTTTCGCACCACATGCCCATCGAGCGACGCGAATCGCCCTGCCAGACGTGTGGCGGTCGAGGGCCGGCAGGACTCCTCAGGAAAGCACTCGACGGCCGATTCGCCGGAGATGATCGCCTCGGCGAGCAGGCCCTCGGGGACCGTGGGAACGGCCGGTGTGGCCGCGAGACCCCAGGCTGCCGGCTTAAAGAGCCGGAGGTCCGTCCGCATCCAAAGTTCACTGCGGCGGTCGGGCAAGGCAAGCGACTCGAAGGCCGCGAACGCCTCCCGCCGCCTCTCAGCCACCCAGCCGATCGCATCCTGCTCGGCGATCAACGCGTCGAGTGCGGCGCGGTCGAACCGCGCCTGGGCGAGGGAGGGGGACATGGTGGTCGCTGCGGGCATCGTGCACTCCAGGGCGTCGGCGGGGATGTCGCTCGATCGGCATCAGCCGACTGAGCCTTCCATTTGGAGCTGAATGAGCTTGTTCATCTCGACGGCATATTCCATCGGGAGCTCTTTCACGAGCGGCTCGATGAAGCCGCCGACGATCATCGTGCTCGCTTCCGCTTCGCTGAGGCCACGGCTCATGAGGTAGAAGAGCTGCTCTTCGCCGATCTTCGAGACGCTCGCCTCATGGCCGATCGAAACATCCTGTTCTTCGATCTCGATGTAGGGGTAGGTGTCGCTACGGCTCTTGTCGTCGAGGATCAGGGCGTCGCACACCACGCTCGACTTGCTTTTCTTCGCCCCCGGCTCCACCTTCACAAGGCCACGGTAACTGGCCCGTCCGCCATTTTTCGAGATGCTTTTCGAGACGATCCGGCCGCTGGTGTGCGGGGCCGCGTGGACGATCTTAGCCCCGGCATCCTGATGCTGCCCGGCTGAGGCGAAGGCGATCGAGAGAATCTCGCCGCGGGCTCCCGGCTCCATCAGGTAGACCGCCGGATACTTCATCGTCAGTTGGCTGCCGAGGTTGCCGTCGATCCATTCCATGAGGGCGCCCTCGTAGGCCATGGCCCGCTTGGTGACGAGATTGTAGATGTTGTTGGCCCAGTTTTGGATCGTGGTGTAGCGGCAGCGGCCGTGCTTCTTGACGACGATCTCGACGACGGCCGAGTGGAGGCTCTCGGTGGAGTACATGGGAGCAGTGCAGCCTTCGACGTAGTGCACGTGGGCACCCTCGTCGACGATGATCAGCGTCCGCTCGAATTGCCCCATGCTTTCGGCATTGATCCGAAAATAGGCTTGCAGCGGAAACTCGATGCTCACCCCTTTGGGGACGTAAATGAACGACCCGCCCGACCAGACGGCGGAGTTGAGGGCGGCAAACTTGTTGTCGGTGGGGGGGATGACCGTGCCGAAATACTCCCTGAGGAGGTCGGTATGCTCTCGAATGGCGGTGTCGGTGTCGGTGAAGATCACGCCCTTCTTGGCAAGATCCTCCTGAAGCGACCCATAGACCACCTCGCTCTCGAACTGGGCCTTGACGCCGGCAAGAAACTTCCGCTCCGCCTGAGGGATCCCCAGGCGGTCGAAGGTTTCCTTGATCGAATCGGGGACTTCGTCCCAGGTCTTGCCTTGCTTGTCGGTCGGCTTGAGGTAGTAAAAGATGTCTTGGAAGTTGATCCCCAGACGGCCACCCCACGCGGGCATCGGCTTGCTCTCGAAGATTTCCAGCGACTTCAGGCGGAAGTCACGCATCCAGGCCGGCTCATTCTTCAATTCGGAAATCTGTGCCACGATCTCCGCATCGATTCCCTTGCGGGCCTTGAACACGGCGGTCGACTCAGTACGGAAGTCGTACTTGTTGATCTCACCGATGCCGGGATCGGTCGTGTCTTCAAGTCCTGTTGCCATCAGTCCCTCCTGGTATGCACTGAATGTCTGGTGTGCACTGAATGTCGTGGGTGAGTTGAATCTGTGAGGCCGGTCGCATCACGTGGAAGCCAGTTCGGCCCGATTGTCTTCCAGTGCCTTCTCGGCCGCGGCCGCCTCGGGGAAGGCGGCACGGATCCGCTCGTAGCCCTTCTTGTGCAGCTCGGCAGCCAATTCCGGACCACCCGACTCGACGATGCGTCCGCCGAGCATGACGTGCGTCTTGAGTGGAATGTTGTGCTCGAGCAGCTGTTCGTGATGGGTGATGATGAGAATGCCCATCTCGGCACCGCCGATCCGGGCGATGCTCTCGCTGGCGAGACGGACGGCATCGGCGTCGAGCCCGCTGTCGGTCTCGTCGAGGATGGCGAATGTCGGCTTGAGCATCGCGAGCTGCAGGATTTCAGCCCGCTTCATCTCGCCACCGGAGAAGCCGTCATTGACGTACCGCCGGGCGAAATCGGGATCCATCGACAAGTCGCTCATCTTCGCCTTGAGTTCGTTGCGAAATTCCCGCATCGGCATCAGTTCTTCCCCTTCCTTGCGGCCCGGGTTGCGAACGTTCGTGACGCAGTGGCGGAGGAAGTCGGCCACGCGGACGCCGGGGATTGCCATCGGCCGCTGAAAGGCCAGAAAAATCCCGGCTCGGGCCCGCTCGTCCGGTTCCATCGCAAGCACATCGACCCGCGAGCCATCGGCTTTGACGAGTTCGATGGAGCCGGCCGTAACCTCGTAGGACGGATGGCCCATGATGGCGTATCCGAGCGTGCTCTTTCCCGAACCATTGGGTCCCATCAGGGCGTGCACTTCGCCGCGACCGATCGTCAGATCGACCCCCTTGAGAATCTCCAGGCCATCGACAGCCACATGGAGATTTCGAACGACGAGTTGATTGGCGACTTGGGGGGAAGCTTGGGGGGAAGCAGTCATGGCGGCACGATCCTCGGGCGGGAAGTGGTTTGTCAGGCCTGGACCTTCTGGTGGTCGAACACGAGTTCGCCGTCACCCACGGGGGAAACAACGTAGCCCGAATGGTGCGGCACGGGCAGTTCGTCGTCGATCTTGCCAACGCCGTCCTTCCGTTTGGCGATCCGCTGGCCGGCGATCTTGTCTTGAATGCGCATCAGCCCTTCGAGAAGGCTTTCCGGACGCGGGGGGCAGCCGGGCACGTAGACATCGACCGGCACGACGAGATCAACGCCTTTAACGACATGGTAGCCCCACTTGAAGTACGGCCCGCCGCCGGTGGTGCAGGCGCCCATGGCGATGACATACTTCGGATCGGGCATGAGGTTGTAGAGCCGACGGACACGGCTGGCCATCTTGTAGGTCACCGTGCCGGCTACGATCATCAAGTCGGCCTGACGAGGAGTGGCGCGGAAGGCGCCGGCTCCGAAGCGGTCCATGTCGAACCGACTGGCTCCCGCCGCCATCATTTCGATGGCACAGCAGGCCAGACCGAACGTCATGGGCCAGATGCTCGATTGCCGGGCCCAATTGATTGCCTGCTCGACGGTGGTGAGGACAAGATTTTCCTCGAACCGTCCTTCAATCCAAGGCTGCGTCATCTCGGGGCTCCGTTTCTAGTGTTGGCTCTGATGTGGGTTGGTGTTCGGGAATGGCACAAAGATAGTTGGAAAACCGCACTGCATTCGATGCTGCAACGCCTGTGAATTCAAGCCCCTGTGCGCTCCGTGGAGTCAGTCTCAACAGGCTCGCCTGTGGCGGTGAATGTGCAGCACGAGCCGCCGTCGAGGCGGCATTTTGACAGTTGCACGGGGGCTCCCACGAGCTCCTGAAGCATGAGCCTTTCGGCAGCGCAGATGCCGCGGTCCTGTTCCGCCAACTCCGGGTAGGGGCAGGTGTAGGAGACAAGAACGGGCAGGTCGCCTTCAGTGGCTGAGACACCACAGGAAATCTGCCGCTCCCGCATGATGGCTGCCGCCCGCTCCAACCGCTCGAGCGGCGAACTTCCTGAGATGCTGTCGCGATACCGATCGGCAAGGGCCGAACCAATGCGCGACAAAAGGCCGCGGCGGATCGCCGGATCACTGACCGTCCTGACTTCCCGCCAGAGCACCAGGGCCAAGTCCTGGAAATTGTCGCCGCCGACGCGGCGCCCCTTGTCGGTCAGCGAATAGACGTGGGAGGGCCGCCCGCGGCCCCGGGACACCGTCGAACGCTCGACAATTCCGGATCGCATGAGCCGTTCGAGCCGCTGGCGAACGGCGGTGGCGGTCACGCCGAGACCGGCCTCCAACTCACTGATGCCAGCCCGCCCTTCAACCCGCAGCATTTCCAGCAAAGGGGCGTCGGAAGGCAGGGGATTGGCATACGTTTCTTGGGCCATACAACGAGTGTAGACCCGCCTTGGATTTTCGACAAGTTTCCCAGCGAAAAATAGCCATTAGGCGGGAAAGGCCGAATCAACCGCCTCCAAAAATTCGCCACGGCTGGTTGCTCGGGATACACGCCCCCGGAATTCGCGGGCTCCAGGGATGCCTTGGGCATATGCGCAGGCGAATTTCCGCATCAACAGGGTGCCCCTGGCAACGCCGAAGCGGCGGCAGACGAGGTCGTAGTGGTGCAGTACGATCTCGCGCTGTTCTGCCAGGGTTGGGTCAGGCGGCGGTCGTTCTCCGCGGAGGAGGGCGGCGCACTGGGCGAAGATCCATGGCTTGGCGAGCGCCTCGCGGGCGATCATCACGCCGTCGACGCCCGACTCGTGCAGCCGCGCCACTGCGGCTTCGGCTGAATCAATGTCGCCGTTCCCGACGACAGGCAGCCGCGACACGCTCCGCTTCACGGCGGCGATCGCGTCCCAGTCGGCCTGGCCCTTGAAGAACTGCGAGGCCACGCGGCCGTGAACCGTGAGACAGGCGGCACCGGCCTCCTCGATCCGCTGGGCGACCTCAATGGCGGTGCGGCAGGTATCGGCACAGCCAAGGCGAATTTTCGCGGTCACGGGTGTGCCGTCACAGGCCTCGACGACCCGGCGGACGATCGTCCCGACGCGATCA
>JBIKNV010000517.1:0-2565 GCA_044358475.1 Pirellulales bacterium
GCATCACGGGAGAGGACATGGCCCTCTTCGGCCGGCTTGGTGAACTGCAAAAGCTCCACATTCTCAACTGCCGCAGCCTTGACGACAGCATGGTCGCATCGCTGGCTGGCCTGTCGAGTCTGCGTTCCTTGGCCCTCACCAACACGGCAATCACCGACGATGCCGTGAAGACGATTGTGTCATCGTTCCCCGGCCTGACCGAACTCGACCTCTCGTCCAACACCGGCCTGAGCGGCTCCGCGATGAAGTCGATCGCGACGCTCACCGACCTCGAGCAACTCGGCCTCGTGCAGACACGGTTTAATGACCTCCACACGCGGCGGCTCAAGAATCTTGAGAATCTCCGTGTGCTCGACCTTCGCGGCAACATGGAGGCGGGGGACATGACGCTGGGGGTTGTCGGCGGGATGCCAGCGGTCGAGGCGTTCAAGCACCGCAGTACGATCGTTTCGGATGATGGTCTCGAAAACCTCTCGAAGAGTAAGACCCTCCGCAGCCTGCTCGCCCAAGACTTCGCGATCTCGAGCGCGTCGGGGCGGCATCTGGCGGCGATTCCCACGCTCGAGTCGCTGGAAATCTTCCGTTGCCAGGGCTTCGGGTCGGAGGGTGTGCTCGCTCTCGCACCGCTCACCAACCTCGAGCGGCTTACGCTCCGTGATTTGCCCGAGGTCGACGACGCAGCCCTCGCCCTGCTGGCCGAGTTGCCGAACCTGAAGCGACTGTATCTGCACGAACTGCCGTCGGTGGGCGACGAGGGGCTCGCGCATCTCGCCGCCGCCAAGAATCTGCAGGTCCTCGACATCTGGGCCGTACCACGAATGACCGATGCCGCGGTCGCGGCGATTGCCTCGCTGCCAAACCTCAAGGAACTCTCGATCCGCGAAACGGGGGTCAGCGAGGCCAGCCTCGACGCACTCGCCGCGATGCCGAGCCTCGTGTCGCTCACGTTCAAAAACGGCGACGTCTCTCCCGCCATCGCGGACAAGCTCTCCACGAAAAAGTGGAAAAAGCTCGATCTGGGTCGGTAGAACGTTCCTGTTCTCACTCCCTGCCCAGCAGGGCGCCCGTGGTTGTCGGCAGGTGGCCGATGCGGTGGGTCTGCACCTCGATGAAGCGACGATTGGCCGGCACCTCGAAGGGCCCTGTATAGACCTGCCATGGGCCGGAGTATTTCTTCTCCGTTCCGAGCCGATAGCCGATCGACGCGCCGGGATCGCTGCATGAGAGCCTGACTCCATACACCATCGAGTCACCTCGTACCGCGGCCTTCTCGTCAATCTCGGCGGGCGGCGTGGCCGGCTGGAGGCCGTCGGGTGGCCAGATTGATTCCCTCACGAGCGTCGTTTCGGGAAGCACGAATCCGAGGTCGCCGGTGTCTTTGATCCAGGCATCGAGATCGTCGCGGAGCCTGGCGATTCGCTCGCGGTGCTCCGGAGCATGGATGAGGTTTTTCACTTCCCACGGGTCGGCTTCGGAATCATAAAACTCCTCGGCGGGCCGCTGCTTCGCGGCGAGCTGCCACTGCTCCGGCCGCTGCGGGCCAGTCTCCTCGAGGGCATAGAGCTCGGCCGTCATCAGCAGCTGCTCGCGATACGCATTGCGGATGAGGTAGGGAATCCCAGGCAGAAAGTTTCGGGTGTACCGGTAGCGGCCGTCTGACACGCTCCGGGCGCGATCGTAGATCTCATCGAAGCGGTCGGCATTGGCGTAGGCATGCCCGCGGCGGTAGTCGGCGCGTTCGCGGGCGAATCTGCCGAGAAACGGAGTGCCGTCGAGCCGCGGATCGGGGTCGATGCCGGCCAGCGACAACACCGTCGGACCGAAGTCGACGAAGCTCACCACGCGGCCGTCGCGACTGCCGGCGCCCCGGCCATCGGAAGAGCGCACGATCAGCGGCACGCGAAGGCCGGTGTCGAAGCATGACCGCTTCCCCCGCGGCAAGCCGACGCCGTGGTCGCTGAAGAACATCACCATCGTGTTCTCGAGCAGGTTGGCACTCTTCAATTCGTTTATCCGCTCACCAACCCAAAGATCCATTGCGGCAATGTTGTTGTAGGTGCGTGCGACTGCGTCGCGGACATGCGGCGTGTCGGGATAGAACGGAGGCAGGGGCACATCCTTTGGAGCGACCACCTCGGGACGTCGCTCCGCATTCGGAAATCCCTGGCTCTCGTGTGTTCCACCAAAATTAAAGACCGCGAAAAAGGGCTGCCCGGCGGCGCGGTTTCTCCAGTGGGCCTTGTTGCTCGACTCGTCCCAGACGGTCACCGGTTCCCGAAACTGGTAGTCCTTCTTCTCATTGTTGGTGCAGTAGTAGCCAGCTGCACGCAGGTATTCCGGGAAGCACCGCACAAATGGCGGCGGTAGGCCCTCGTAGCCGGGAATGTCACGGTAGGCCTCCGGATTCCTCTTCAAGGCGGCCGGGCTGGGATTGCCGTTTCGCATCTGCATGGTGCCGATACGGGTGCAAAACATGCCGGTGATGAGCGATGAGCGGGCCGGGGCACAGACCGGCGACGTCGCAAAGGCGTTGTCGTAAACCACTCCTTCCCGGGCAAGCCGGTC
>JBIKNV010000518.1:0-2562 GCA_044358475.1 Pirellulales bacterium
ACTCGCCTGCATGAAGCTGGAATCGCTAGTAATCGCGGGTCAGCATACCGCGGTGAATGTGTTCCTGAGCCTTGTACACACCGCCCGTCAAGCCACGAAAGTGGGGGGCATCCGAAGTCGCTGAGGGAACCGCAAGGACCCAGGCGCCGAAGATGAACTCTGCAATTGGGACTAAGTCGTAACAAGGTAGCCGTAGGGGAACCTGCGGCTGGATCACCTCCTTTCTAAAGGAAACAGCTGCGGCAAATCTTCGGATTTGCCAAGGCGACCGGCATGGTGATCGGTGGTTTGCCCGCAAGGGCCGGCTGCCGCAAGTTGTGTCGGTTCATGAAAATTGTGGAGATGATCGCGGTCCTACTGAAGCCGCAAAGCTTTGGTGGGGCATGCCGCCGAAAGAGATCAGCTCGTTGGATTCGTCCAATTGGCAGAACTGCAAAAAGCATGATCATGTGACCCGTCTGGGCTCGGCCGAGCCCAGACGGGTTTTTTTTGTGCCGTGGGCGGATACGATATCGCCATGACATCAGCCAGCACGTCGATGCCCAAGCAGATCATCTTTGGAGTGGTGCCGCCATCGGTTGCCGAGGCGACCGTCATGACCGTCTGGCCTTCGGTAGGGTCAACGGCGATTGGTCAATCGCTTGGCCGCCTTTATCGCATCAAGGCTGGTGTCGGGCCGGTTTCGGTCGGTCGGGTTGCCCTGCTGCTCACGATCCCTGTGGGGCTCCTGCTGTACCTGTCGCTCCGCCTGCCGTGGGCGATCCGTCGCTACCGCCTCACGAACCGGCGGGTTTCGATCGAGCGCGGCATTTCGCCTCAGGTGGAACAGTACGTTGATCTTGGCCGTTTCGACGCGGTGGATTTGGTTGTTCAGCCGGGGCAGGAATGGTTCGACTGCGGTGACCTCGTGTTTCGCCGGGGGCAGATTGAGACACTGCGTCTGCCGGGAGTGACGCGTGCCGAGCCTTTTCGGCAGGCATGCTTGAAGGTGCGACAGGCGTACGTCAGTGTGGCTGAAGCACAGCCAGAACCCGTCGGGGCACGGTAGCCTGGCTGGGAGACTTGTCGTTGCCGTGGCACCGAATCGGAGTGCCCTCTGCGCTGATGACGGCGTTGGACAGGTGTCCTATACGGCGCGGCGCCCGGCGACAGGGCCGCGGGCGGCGATGGCAGCGCGAATGTCGGTGAGAGCCTGATCATCGAGATCCACGGTGAGTCCGCAGGCGTTTTCAGCGACCTGGGCCGGTGACGTCGCCCCGAACAGCACGCTCGTGATGCCCGGCTGTGAGGCCGTCCAGGCCAGTATGAGATCCGGCAACTGACAGCCCAGACGAGTTGCCACCGGCCGCAGTGCTGCGACGAAGTCGAGGTTTCTCTCGAATTCAGTGCCGTTGAACATCGGGTACTTGTGACGGCTGTCCGACGCTGGAAAGACCTGCCCTCGCTGCATTCGGCCGGCAAACAAGCCCTTCATCAACGGCCAATACACGACCATCGCCACGTCATGGGTGCGGCACCACGGTAGGACCGCCTCTTCAATGCCTCGCTGCAGCATGTTGTAGGGCATCTGGCAGGCCGATAGTGGACAGGCAGAGACGAACCGGTCGAGGAGTTCGACCGGCATGTTGGAGGCGCCGATCGACCGCGTTTTGCCAGCCTCAAAAAGCCTCTGGAGGGCCGCGGCCGATTCCTCGATCGGGACAACCGGGTCGGGCGCGTGCAGGTAGAGCAGGTCGAGATGGTCGGTACCGAGACGGCGGAGGCTCTCCTCGACCTCGATCACGATCCTTTCCGGCCGCCCATCGACGCACTGCCGGCGGCCTGTTTGCCAATGAATACCGCACTTTCCCGCCAGCACGACGGCCTCCCGTCGGCCACGGATGGCTGTGGCAATCGCTCGTTCGCTCTCGCCCTCCTCGCCGTAGCAATAGGCCGTGTCGAGATGCGTGATCCCCGCGTCGATGGCGGCGGCCACGGTGGCCACTGCGGCCTCGTGCGTGATCCCGGGCCTGGTCATTCCCGCCAGAGGCCAACAGCCCAGGCCGAGCGGCCCGACCCGCACGGAGGAGCGGCCGACCGGGCGAGTGGAAACAATCATGATGCGCAGGGCTCGGGAGTGAACGCCCCTGTCTCCAGAAATCGTGCCACGAGCTCGGCGGCATCACGGCGGAACAAGAGGCTCGAGTGAAGGCAGGGAAGCGTGATGTGGGCGTGCGGCACATCGAGCCGGGTGGCGTCGAGCGACACCAGGGCATCGCGGCCGGCGGCGATCACGCCGACATCGATCCCCTCGGGCTGGGGCGTGGTGTTCACCAGGCTCGTATCGTGTGTCGTCAATTCGGCAACGGGCCGCAGGACACGTCCAAACACGCCTGCCGTCGCCGTGGCCACAAATGAGCCACGGTTTGGGGGGGCCAGCATCACGAAGCGTCCGAGCTTTTCGGGGCGGTACCGTTCGAGCGCCGCGCGGCCGATGATGCATCCCATGCTGTGGGTGACCAAATGGAGTGTCGTGACGGCTGGATCCCGGTCGCATGCTCGCAACAGTTTCGCAAACTCGTC
>JBIKNV010000519.1:0-2556 GCA_044358475.1 Pirellulales bacterium
GGCCGCCGCTCACAAGCCGGCCGTGATCCTGCTCGACGGCCGCAACCAGGTCGTGCGGTAGCCATCGGTGGACTGCGTCCTACGCGCAAGCCACGTTTCCCTTGCTTGCGGTGCGGGCTTGGATCCATGCGGATTCCGATACAAGCCCGAAGCGCGAGCGAGGGAGTCCACGCCGCGTCACCCGACGACCGGCGGCTCGAGCAACAGTTCCAAATAGCTGCGTCGCTCCGGATTCCCGCAGCCGAGTTCCCGGGCCAACGACTCGAGGCAGGCCCGCGCCTGCGGCACATCGGCCTCGTCGGCCTGGATCTCGAGTTCGAGAAACTCGCCGACCCCGGCCACGCTGTCGAGGGCCACGTCGACCTCCATGCCCTGCCAGTGCACGCGGGCCGGCCGACGCCGCTTGGCCACGGTCGCGACGGGACGGAATCCCAGTGCCGCGAGCAGCTCCGTCCAGTCCGCGATCGTGCTGGCCGTCGCCGGCGCCGCGTCGCACCCTTGTGACGGCCCAACGGAGAGCGGCAGTTCGATCTCACGACGCGTCTTGGTGGCGGCATCGATCCGTGGCCCCTTCCACGTGATCGCGACGCCGTCGGCGTCTTGCCGCAGCCGCAGCGCCTCGTCCGTGAGGGCGAAATCGCGACAGGGATGGTTGAAATACAGATCCACCTGGTCGACCGGTGCGTACAATCGCCCCGAGAGCGAGGCCAACCGTTGTTCGAGAGCCCGTAGGTCGGTCACGGGAAATTTCAGTTCGACTTCATACATGCGTCGTTCCTGCCGAGTGCCATTCAATGAACATCCTGCCGAGCAAGGACGTGCCGATGATACCCAGCCGCCACCGTCTCTCCGCCGCCGTGGTGGCCGTCGTCCTGTGTGGCTGTTGGGTGCCGTTCTTCGCGGGCTGCAACGGCCCCACGCCAGAGCATCCCGCAGTCGGCAGGACCGTGGGCCGGTTGCCGCTCGTGGCGCTCGCTGACCCCGGCAGCCGGCCGCCGACCTTCAAGGGTCGCGTGACGCTGCTCAATTTCTGGGGCACGTGGTGCCCCCCCTGCCGCCGTGAACTGCCCGGGCTCGTGCGGCTGGCCGACCGGCTGCGGAACGAGCCTGCCTTTCAACTGGTGGCGGTCTCCTGTGGAGGCCGGGCTCCCGAAGACATGGCGTCGCTCGCTGCATCCACCGATGCTTTCTTGAACGAAGCTCTCAGTCCCTCGCAGCGATCCGCGATCGAGCCGTGGGCAGATCCCGATGGCCGGACGCGGATGATTTTCTCGGCCTCGTTCGGCTTCGACGCCTTCCCGACGACCTATCTCATCGGCGCCGATGCCAGGGTGCGGCAGGTGTGGGTTGGCTACCGCTCCCGCGACGAGTCCGAAATAGCCAGCGCCCTCGTCGCGGCGCTCAAAGACGCGGAGGCGATCAAGGACGCGGAGACGCAGCCTGCAGCTGTCTCAGCCGATCGATGATCGTAGCGGCGGCGGCGGCGGGGTCGGGGGCTCCCGTCACGGCTGCGGCCACTGCCACCCGCGTGATGCCGTGCGACGCAAGCTGGTCGAGCCGGTCGAGCGTCACGCCGCCGATGGCAAACGCGGGGAGGCTGATCTCTCGCGAGACCGTCTGAAGAAAATCAGCCGCGGCGAAGTCTCCGAACGATTTCGTGGAGGAGGGAAAGCAGGGGCCGATGCCGAGGTAGTCGGCCCCGTCAGCTGACGCGGCACGGGCCTCGGCAACCGTATGGGCCGTGCGTCCGACGAGACGCTGCGGCCCCAGCACCCGCCGCGCCATGGTCGTGGGCAGGTCGTCCGACCCCGTATGCGCGCCATCGGCCCCCACCGCCGCGGCCACGTCGACCCTGTCATTCACGATCACCAGTGCGGGATCGTCCGGGGCGACCCGCCTGCAGGTCGCCAGGGCATGCTCCACGCGCACGGCGAGCGCTGGCGGATACAACGCCTTGTCGCGAACCTGGATCATCCGCACTCCCGCCTCCACGAGCGACGCGACGAGCCGATCGAAGGCGGCAAGGTCGGCCTGCCCGTCGATCAGCACGCAGAGATTGATTCCCGCCAACCGCTCCCGCGCCCGCGCCGCGGTCAGGGCCCCGCGCTCGAGCGCGTACAGCCGATAGCGGAGTTGCTCGAATCCGACCGCGGCTTCGGGCACGACCACTGCCGCACATTCCGCCAGGCTGCGGAGCGCCTGCGAGGCCCGTGCCGCATTGGCCGCGATCAGATCGACCGGAGACGCCCGCCGCAGGGACACCGGCGGCTCCACTCCGATCCCGACGTCGCCCGCCACGTCGCGGAGCGTGATCCGGCACGGGAGGGGCCCTTGGGCGAGGAGCGTGGCCAGCGCATGCCGCAGGTCTTTGGCAAGAACGGTTAACTGGGCATCGTCGAGAACGAAGCGGACGACGTCCTCGACGACGCGAAGGGCCTCGCCGGCACGGTTGGCCGAGGCATCGATGGCCCGCCACACACCCGCCGTGTCCCCGGCCGGCTCGAAATCGCTGGTTTTCATGCCTGTGTTGTACCCCCGCGGATGCCTTGGAGAAAT
>JBIKNV010000223.1:0-5153 GCA_044358475.1 Pirellulales bacterium
CGTCGTCGGCCAAAGCGGCGTGGGCAAGTCGTCGCTGCTCAACGCGGTCGATCCCTCGCTCCAACTGGTCGTCGGCGAGGTCAGTCGCGACAATGACAAGGGGCGGCACACCACGACCACCGCCCGCCTGTTGCCCCACGCGCTTGGCGGCATGTTCGTAGACACGCCGGGTGTGCGGCAGTTTCAACTCTGGGAGATGGTGCCGGCCGAGGTGCCGGCGGCTTTTCGCGACCTTCGGCCCCTTGCCAACCACTGTCGGTTTCCAGACTGCTCGCACACCCACGAGAGCGACTGTGCCGTGAAGCATGCGGTAGCCGACGGCTTGCTCGACACCCGCCGGTGGGAGAGTTGCTGCCACCTGGCGGCAGGCATTGCCGATGCGGATGATCGTGGCGGCGGAGACGAGGACGAATTCGAGTGACCGAACGACGACGCAGCGGTAGCATGCAGAGCGAGCGGGCCATCCTGGTGGGGGTGCTCCTCGACGGACCAGCCGATCCCGAGCATCCGCTCGGTGAACTGGCCGGCCTGGCTGAAACGGCCGGTGCGATCGTCACTGCCGAGGTCACGCAGCGACGGGCCTCACCCGACCAGACCACCTACCTTGGCAAGGGAAAGGTCGCCGAGTTGGCCACCTTGGTGGAGCACCACGACGCCGACGTGGTGATTTTCGACAACGATCTCTCGCCAGCCCAGACCCGTAATCTGGAACGCGAAGTCAAGGTGAAGGTGCTCGACCGCTCGGAAGTGATCCTCGACATCTTCGCCGCCCGGGCCCGCACCTACGAAGCCCGTCTGGCCGTCGAACTGGCCCAGTTGGAGTACTCGCTGCCCCGGCTGAAGCGGATGTGGACCCACCTCTCGCGGCTCAAGATGGGCATCGGCATGCGTGGCCCCGGCGAGAAACAGCTTGAGGTCGACCGCCGCCTTGTCGAGAAGCGGATCCACGATCTGAAGCAGGAGTTGCTCGCCATCCACTCCCGGCGCGAGCGGCAGGTTGCCGCTCGGCACGAGCACCTCACGATCTCGCTCGTCGGCTACACCAACGCCGGCAAGAGCACCCTCCTCAACGCCCTCACCGGGGCCGACGTGCTCGCCGAGGACAAGCTCTTTGCGACGCTCGATACGCGCACACGACGGTGGCGGCTCCCCGGCTGGGGACCTGTGCTGATCAGCGACACAGTCGGCTTCATTCGTGATCTGCCCCACCGACTGATCGCGAGCTTCAAGGCGACGCTCGAGGAAACCCGACAGGCCGATCTGCTCCTCCACGTGGCCGATGCATCGAGCCCACTGGTCGATGCCCAGATTGCCGCCGTGCGGGCCGTGCTCGAGGAACTCCACGTCGAGGAGAAGGACACGCTGCTGGTCCTCAACAAGGTAGACGCCCTGCCTGACCCGGCCGAACGTCGCAGCCTCGAGGCACGCTATCCCCACGCGGTCAGTGTCTCGGCCCGCACCGGTGCGGGACTTCCGCAGTTGGCCCGCACGGTGAGCGAATGCCTCAGCCGTCGGTTTCATGATGTCGATGTCGCAACGGATTCCGGCAACGGTCGACTGCTGGCCTGGCTGGCGGCCCATGGCGAGGTGCTCTCGCGGCAGTTCACCGACGAACGGGTGATCGTGCACTGCCGCATTGCGGCTGCCATGCTCGGGCGAATTGACCCGGCCGAGGCCGAGGTTACTCCCCACCGTTCGACCGGTCAGCGGTCTCCTGCTGACGGAGGGGCATCCCTGCCGGCGGTGTCATGAGAGGCCCTCGACGGCTGTCCGGCCTTCGCGCCCTTGTAACCGGCGGCTCTTCCGGGGTGGGCCGCGCCGTGGCGATCGAGTTGGCGGCTCGCGGTGTCCACGTGCTCGCCACGGCCCGCCGCGGCGACCGCCTAGCAGGGCTGCAGGCGTCGCTCACTCCGCTGGAAGACAGCACTCGGTTCACGTTTGCAGCAGGAGACATCACCGATGCCGGCTTCCGCGAGCAACTCGTGCGGATCGCCATCGAGCGGCTGGGCGGGCTCGACCTCGTGGTGGCCGCCGCCGGCAGCGGTGCCATCGGTTCCTTGGCAACCATGCCAGCCGATACCTTCCGGGGCGTTCTCGACCTCGACCTTGTCGCCCCGGCGGAACTCGTGCGGGTTGTCTTGCCCCACCTGGCCGCTGGTCGCGATCCGGCGATCGTGCTGGTCGGTTCAATTCTGGGTTACCATCCGCTGCCTCTCCATGCGGCCTACTGCGCGGCGAAGGCTGGCATCGTCGCCCTGGCGGGAAGTTTGCGGCAGGAGCTGCGTCCTCAGGGTATCGACGTGCTATTGGCGAGTCTCGGCCCTACCGAATCGGAGTTTTGGGACGCACTCCTATCAGGAGAACGCCCCGCATGGTCGCGTGGCCGGCCGCTCTCGGCCGAGACCACCGCGCGGTCGATCGTCAACGCCCTCGAACACCGCCGCCACGAAGTGATTCCGGGCTGGCGAGCGAAGGCGTTCGTATTCTTCGCTCGGCATGCGGCACGGATCATCGACGCGGTCGTCTCGCGGCACACCACATGACTACGGCTCCAGCCGTTCGCCGATGGCCAGCAGTTCCTCGGCATCGAGCACCGCGTCGTGGGCTGAAAAGAGCCGCTGGATCGCAGCCTTATGGATCTTCATCTTCAGGCCGCCCACGCCCAGCGCCCCGTAGACCACGGCCGCCCCGTCGGTGCGAGCCTTGTCGGTGGCGATGATGCCCTCGATACCGGCAGGCGGCACGGCGTTGAGATCGATCAGCACGCCGGCATTGCTCGCTAACCCACGCCCCTGGGCATCCAACAGAGTACGACCGGCCGCCCCCGCGGCGACGATCAGGTCGGCAGCGACCACGGCACCGCCGACGGCCGACCGCTCACGGATGGCACCGGACATTTCCAACGGTTCGACCCGCGCTCCTGGCACCGTGGCCGTGATTCGCGTGCAAACGGCTGCTGCCCGATCGAGCGAACGCGAGGCCACGCCCACGCTGACACCTTTGCGGGCCAACAAGCGGGCCACACGCTGCCCCACGGGCCCGGTGGCCCCGAGCACAACGGCCCGGCAGCCGGCGGCCGACTTGGGATCGCCCAATGGAAGGTGGCGGGCTGCAGCGACCACCGCCGCGCTGGCGGTCGTGTTGGCCCCATTGGGATCGAGCATCACCCCGACCCGCACAGGTCCAAAGAAGGTGGCCAAGATCGTCGCGGCGATTTTCTCGGCGGCGGCAACGTCACTCCCTCCGACGAAGATCGCCGTGGAGGCGAGGTCGCTTCCGCCCCGGGTAAACATCGCCCCATGCACAAGCGGCACGACGTTTTCTTTCGTCACGCCACCGTGTCGCAGCAGCACATCAACGCCTGCATCGGTCGCCACGACCGCATCGAACGTGCTCGGCTGCAGATCGCAGTCGAGTTGGATAAGAATCTTTTTCAGCATGCAGCCACCTCCGCCGCTGGACGGCGGAAAACGTCAGTCACGCCCGCCGGCGGAAGCCCCATGACTTCCGCCGGCGCGACGTGCTGTTCAGGACCGTTCTTCGGGTTCTGATCAGCCCTTGTAGAACGGGTGGGCCGCCTTGTCCTTGGCAGCCACCATCTCATCGGCGGTCGGCTTGCCGCGCATCGCGTTGGCGATGGAGTCCATCGTAGCCTTGTAGTTGTACTCGTAGATCTTCTTGTCATCTTCGGCGAGCCAGTGGATGAACACGCCGCACACGATGACAAGGTTTTCGGCTTCATTCTTCGGAATCACACCAGCAGCCACGCTGTCGGCGACAGCTTTGGCGACGGCCGCCTGGGCAGGGCCGAACATCTGCACAGCCTGCTTGGCTCCCTTGATGGTCACCTTCGTGATCATCACCGTGGCCGGCTTGACGGCGACGTTCGGCGCCAGCACGGCCAGGAGGTTGGAGTGGCCTTCGCTTTGCCGGGCCAAGGCGTTGGCAAACGCAACACCGACCGGGCCGTCCTTGCTGCCGATCAGCAGATCGATATGAGCCACTTCGTTGCCGTCTCCGGCCAGTGCTTCACCAATGAACATCGACATGTTTTCTGTTCCTCCAGGAAAAAGTCCTATCTCCGCGGGTGACAGGATACCATTCGTCCATGGACCATCAAGCCGCAGGCAGCCAGTGCCCAGCAGATGTGCTGATTATCGTTGGCGCGAGCGCTCGGGCGTTGGCTCAGTCGGCAGCCGCGGCCGGCTGGGCCGTCCATGCGGCTGATCTCTTTGCAGATGACGATCTGCGGGCCGCCGCCGTGCAGACAACGCGGGTCGATCCACCCGGGTATCCATCGTCTCTGATGGCGGCAGTGACGCGGTTTCCGCCGGGCGCCTGGTGCTACACCGGTGCCATCGAAAATCATCCGCTGCTGATCGACGGTCTGGCGGCGCTCCGCCCGCTGGCCGGCAACGGGGGAGCGGCGGTGCGTGCCGTCCGCGACCCATTCCTGATTCAGGAGGTGGCCCACGGTGCCGGATTGTTGTTTCCAGACACGCACGAGGTTCCCGCCGGCCTGCCACGCGACGGCTCTTTCCTCGTCAAGCCGCGAGCAAGCGGCTCTGGCCGCAGAATCCACCACTGGACCCCCGGAGCACCCGATCATGCGCAGGAGGCGATGATCTGGCAGCGTCGCGTGCCGGGAGTTCCCCACGCAGCCTCCTTCGTCATGGCGCATGGCCGCGTTCGGCTCCTGGGCCTCTCGCGACAACTGATCGGAGAGCCCTGGTGCACGGGTGGGCCATTTGCCTACGGCGGGTCAGTCACACTCTCCACCGACGAGTCGCCCCCGCGATTGGCGGCAACAGCAGTCGAGATCGGGCGGGTGCTCGCCGAACGGTTTGACCTCGTCGGCGCGATCGGTGTCGACTTCGTCGTCGATGCCGACGGCCAACCGTGGATCCTCGAAGTGAATCCCCGTGTCACCGCGTCTATGGAATTGCACGAACGGGCCACCGGCATCTCGATCGCGGCCGCCCATCTCGAGGCCTGCGCGATGCCGCGCCCCACAGCCGTCACAGCGGTGATCAGAGGCGATGGGAGGAATTGGGCCAAGGCGGTCCTGCATGCGGCCGCCCCGTTGACGATCACCGCTGCACGTGTGGCCGACTGGCGCGCCCAGGCCGGGGAGTGGGGCCGTGATGACGGTG
>JBIKNV010000308.1:0-4116 GCA_044358475.1 Pirellulales bacterium
CCGGACCAAATACTCGCCGCCCGGGCCCCCGTACTCACCGTGTTCGCACGTGGCGACTCTGCCGACGCGGCGCTCGCCGCGATACGCAGGCGGGCTCTCGCTCTCGCGGCCGACTGGATGCCTTCGGTCAGCCCGCCATCCGCCGCGGCAACGCCGCCGCCACCTCATGCCAGGTGTACTGCATGAGATAGGCGTCTTCCGTGGTGTCCTGATAGAAGTCCTTCAGCACGGACGTGGCCCGGAAGTCGAGGGACCGAAAGAAAAGCTGCGCGGGAAGATTTGTCTCCCGCACCTCCAGAGCGATTTGGCACCGCCGCTCGGGCGTCAACTTGCCGACCAGCTTTTCCATCATCAACGTGCCGATGCCGAGCCGCCGGTGGGACCGGGCCACGGCAAAGTTGAGGACGTGCAGCCGCGTACGGTGGAGTTCGTAGATCATGAAGGCCACCACGGAGTCGGCGATCTCGGCCACCATGCCGATGCAGTTCCGCTGCCGGAGGCACCGGGTGAAGTCCTCGTCACTCCATGGAAACTCGAAAGCCTGCTGCTCAATGTCGAGCACTTCCGGCATGTCGCGACGAATCATCCAGCGCACATGAATGCCGCTGTCGGTGGTGGTATCGAGCTTCACTGTCCCTGAACTCCGCAATGGTCGTGTCTGATCGGAAACCTATGGAAGGCGGCGGGACGGTAGCACGGTGTGATGGTTCGGCCAAGACGATTCGCCGACAAAACTGGCTCGTTTGCCGGTTCCAAGCACCCTTGACCCCCCGTTCCGCGACTCCTACTCTCCCGCCCGCGGTGCGGTCTGACCCGTGCCCCGTCTTGTCCCGTGAACAGGTTCGATGGTGACTCCACTCGGAAGCAACCGGCCCCTGGATCCAGGCAGGCATGCCTGCCGGCTCCTCGCGGCATTCGCGCTGGTCATCACGCTGACCGGCTGTGCCGGTCCGGCCATTCGCAGCCAGAGCCCCGAGGTCGAGGCGCTCCTCAATATTGAGGCCGAGACCAAGCTCGTCGGCGACTACACCGTGCCCTGGGGCATGAACCCACAGCGGATCGAACGGGCAGCCCTCGTCACGGGACTGGCGGGCACCGGCGGTGATCCGCCCCCCAACGCCCGAAGGCAGGCACTCTTGTCGGACATGCAGGCCCGGGGCGTGATACAGCCCAATACGCTGCTCGCCTCACCAGCGACATCACTTGTCTGGGTCCACGGCTACCTGCCTCCCGGCGTCCGCAAGGGTGATCGCTTCGACGTGGCCGTCGAAGTGCCGCCCGACTGCGATACCTCGAGCCTCAACGGCGGCTGGCTCATGGAGACACGGCTCGCAGAGATGGTCGTGCTCGGCAGCCGCATCCGCGACGGCCATGTGCTGGGAATCGTCGAGGGACCACTGCTCGTCGATCCGGTGTCGAGCGGCACGCTCGACTCGAAATCGAAGATCCGCGGAATCGTGCCGGGAGGCGGCGTGTCGCTCACCTCGCGGCCGATCGGCCTCATTCTCCAGCCCGAACACCGCTCCGTGGCGCTCTCCAAGCGGATCGGCGATGCGATCAGCGGCCGATTCCACACCATCCTGCGAGGATCGAAACAGGGAGTCGCCACGCCGAAAACTGATCGCTTCATCGAACTGGAAATCCCGACGGTCTACCAGCACAATCTGGGCCGCTACATCCGCGTCGTGGGCGCCATCGCCGTCGCCGAACCCGCCGGCGGCAGGCATGCCCGGCTCGATCTGCTGCGGCGACAGCTGGCCGACCCCGTCACCGCGTCGACGGCCGCCCTCCGGCTGGAGGCCATGGGCAAGGACGCCATCCCGATCCTCAAGGATGGCCTGAAATCGAACGACGCGGAGGTACGATTCGCAGCCGCCGAGGCCCTTGCCTACCTCGACGAATCGGTGGCCGCAGAGCACCTCGCAGACGCAGCCGCCAATCTCCGCAGTGCCCGCCCGGCTGCCCTGGCCGCACTGCGGGTGATCGATGATGCCAATGGCATCGATGCTCTGCAGTCGCTCCTGTCGAGTTCCAGCGCCGAAACCCGCTACGGTGCGTTCCGCACTCTCTGGCTGATGGACTCGCCCATCCCGCTGGTTCGTGGCGAGCAACTTGGCTCTGCCTGCGGCTTCCACGTCCTCAATGTCGACGGGCCGACGCTCATCCATGCGACCCGGTCACACCACCCTGAAATCGTGCTCTTCGGCACCGAGCACTCCCTCAACGACGGCATGCGTGTCGAAGCAGGGTCTTCGATCGTGGTCGTCGTGGATGGAACCGCGGCGACATGCAGCCGCTTCGAGGCCGGCGTGCCTGACCGCGTCATTGAAACGAAGGCCGACGCAGAGTCGGTCCTGCGGGCGTTGGCCCAGCTCGAGGCGACCTACCCTGACATGATCCAGTTCCTCCAGCAGGCCACGGCCCAGCGGGCGTTGCTGACCCGGCTGGTCTTCGACGCCATGCCCCAGGCCAATGACGGCCGTGGCACCCTGCACGAGGAAATCTCGATTCGTGATCGCGGCATCCCGACCGACCCTCCAGTGGATGCCGCCTTCTCCGGCGAGTCGAGTACGGACGAGTCGTCATGATCAGGCTCAAGGCCCTCGATCTGGTCGGATTCAAGAGCTTTGCTGACCGGACGCGGTTCGAGTTCCCCGACGGTATCACGGTCGTCGTCGGCCCCAACGGATCGGGCAAGTCGAACGTCGTCGATGCCATCAAGTGGGTGCTCGGCGAGCAATCGATGCGCAGTCTGCGGGGCCGCAACGCCACCGACGTGATCTTCGCCGGCTCCGGCAGCCGCAAGCCGCTCAACGTCGCGGAAGTAGCGTTGATCTTTGACAACTCCGCCCGCGAACTGCCGGTCGAGTCGGACGAAGTGCAGATCGCCCGCCGCGTCTACCGCAGCGGCGAGAGTGAGTACCTCGTCAATGGCGAGATTTCCCGTCTCCGTGACATTCGCGAACTGTTCTCGGGCACCGGCGCCGCGACGGAAGCCTACAGCGTGATCGAACAGGGACGGGTCGACGCCCTCCTGGTCGCCTCGGGCCGCGACCGCCGGATCGTCTTCGAGGAAGCCGCTGGCATCACGCGATTCCGTGCCCGCCGGGCCGAGGCCATGCGCCGGCTGGAACGAGCCGAACAAAACAGGCAACGGCTGGCCGATATCGTCGGCGAGGTGGCCAGCCGATTGGAGACGGTCACGCTGCAGGCCAAGCGGGCCCGTCGCTGGAAGACGATGACCGACACGCTCCGCGCCTTTCGCGTCGCGGCGGCTACCCAGGATCTCGCCGCCGCCGATGCCACGATGGCGACCGTTGCCACCGCCATCGAGGAGGCCCGCGGGCTGCACGCGGCAGCTGAGGCACGGGCCGCTGCCGCATCGACCCGGATCCAGGAACTGTCCGCCCGCGAGCAGGAACTCGTCCCCCGCCTCGACGACCAGCAAGACGCCACCACGCATGAGTGCGAGCGGGCCGCCGCCGCCGCAGCGCGGCTCAGCCTTCTGCAGTCGCGGCACCGCGAACTCACCGACGAACTCGCACGCAGCGAGGCCGACCTGCAGGCGGCGCGGCACGACATCCGGTCCGTGAATGAGCGGATCGAGGCTGCGCGCGCAGCCCTCGCGGCCGCCCTCGCCGAGGCCGATGCGATCACTGCGGTCATGCAACGCCAGGAAGACGCCGTCGCCGGTTCGCATCAGGATGCCGCTGTGGTCCGGCGACAGCTCGATGAACGGGCCGATGCACTCGCCGCCCTGCAGCGGTCCCGCATCGAGGTGCAGGCCGCATACGACCGGGAGGCGGCACGCGTGGCCGAGGCCGGCCGCGCGATGGAAGCCTGGCGATCCCGGATCGACTCGGCCCGCAGCCAGTTGGCCCGCGGCTTGGAGGCGGCTGCCACCTGGGAGGGCAACCTTGCCACGCTCACCCACGGGCTCGATCGCGCCACCCGCGACATGGAGAGCCTGGAAGCCGCCCAGCAGCAGTTGATCGTCCAGCTCGACGATGCCTGGCAAGCGCTCGCCTCCTGGAGGGCAAAACTCGAGGCCTGCGGTGAGCGACGGGCGGTGCTTGCAGAAATGATTGGCCGCCATGAGGGTCTTTCGGAGGCCGC
>JBIKNV010000520.1:0-2551 GCA_044358475.1 Pirellulales bacterium
TGCAGCGAACGCATCTCTGCGAGGCGCTCGACCGCCTGCTCGGCGAGATTTTCGCGGGCCAGCGGCCGCTGCGGGTCTTCCGCCAGATGAAGATGTACAACGACCCGACGATGAATCCGTATCTCTACAAGGCGAAGCCGGCGGCTTAGCGCCTAGCCGGCGGCATAGCGCATGGCGGGGCGGCATGGCGCCAAGCCTGCAGCCTGGCGGTAAAATGCGACGGTCGTTTCCTTCAACGGAGGTGCGTCCGATGCGTCTTGTGATCGTGCCGATGGCCGTCATGTTCGTCGTGCCCGTGCTTTGCGGCTGCAAGCCGGCGGCGGAGGCTCCTGCGGCGAAGCCGCGGATCGAAACGCGGGAGACGCTCCGCAAGACCACGCAAAACGTGCTCGAGCTTGAGCAGGCTTTGGCGAGCGGCGGCGTGCCTGCCGAGATGTCGATCACGAGCGAGGGGCTCGAGGTCGTGAGCGACGCCTATCGCACGAGCGTCGGGAAGGTGGCTGTGATCGCGGTCGAGCAGCGGATGGCGCTCTACAGGGCGGAGCACGACGCGGTCCCGGCGACGTATGCGGAATTCATGGAGAAGATCATCCAGCCAGGGAATCCCGCTGGCCTGCAGCTGCCGATGCTTCCGTACTATCAGGAGTATGCCTACGATCCCGAGAAGAAAACGCTCGTGGTCGTGGAGTTTCCTGAAAAGAAGAAGCAGCGCGAGAAGGAGACGACGGGCGCGGCAGGCCTGTGAAAGTAGGGCAGCCTTCAGGCTGCCTGACTTCTGCTCCCGGGCTCCGACGTCGGCCTTTGGTTGCGAGCGATGTGCTGCGTTAGGATACCGACGACGATATTGCCAGTTCGCCCCTGTAGCTCAGTGGATAGAGCGACGGTTTCCTAAACCGTAGGTCACAGGTTCGATCCCTGTCAGGGGTATTTTCGGCAGCGTGTTGGCGTCGATCGTGGCCTTGTAGTGCTCGAGCGCCACGGGCGAGAGCTGACACTAGCCATTACCGTCCCGCCGGGGGCGAAGCGATGAGCCGGCCGGTCGTTCTTCGGCACTAGGCTGCCGAGGAACTGCTGGCCGCGTGCGACTATCTCGAGGCCCAGCGGGAAGGTCTGAGCATCCGTCTGATCGGTGAAGTCAGGCGCGTGATCGATCGCATCTCCACCCATCCCGAGTTGCACGGGATCGTACCGCCTGACCGAACCGCGAAACCGAAAGGAGCAAGCCGATGGCTGAATACCAGACGTTTGACCACGAGCAGGTCTATCAGGAGCAGTACAAACGGTTCATGCAGCTGGAGGTGCCACCGTGTCCGCGGTGCGGCACGTGCAACACGGCGTCGGTGCAGGTGGGCGTGATCGGGATCACGATCCGGCTGGCGGCTACGTGCCGCACGTTCAAGCTGATTCCCAACGGCCCGAAGCCCGGCCAGTGGTTCTGCAATTCCTGCAGTACATTCTTCGACGTGTCCTACGACTGCCAAGAGCGACGCACACCATGAAAACAATCGTCGTACTCTCAGGCGCCGGCATCAGTGCCGAAAGCGGCCTCAAGACGTTTCGCGGGGACGGCGGCCTGTGGGAGGGCCACCGCGTCGAAGATGTGGCCACGCCCGAGGCCTGGGTCCGCGATCCATCGCTCGTGCTCGAGTTCTATAACCAGCGCCGCCGGCAGGTGCGGGCCGCCCAGCCGAATGCCGCCCACAAGGCGCTCGTCGAACTCGAGCAGGCGTACGACGTGCATGTGGTCACGCAGAACGTCGACGACCTGCACGAGCGGGCCGGCTCATCGCAGGTGCTGCACCTGCATGGCGAGATCCTGTTCGCCCGCAGCACCCGGGATTCGAACTACACAAAGCACCTCGGCGACGCGGACATCACGCTCGGCGACATGTGCCCGCTGGGAAGCCAGCTGCGGCCGCACGTGGTCTGGTTCGGGGAGGATGTGCCGGCGTTGGAAGACGCGGCCAAGATCGTGTCGCGGGCGGACATTTTCCTGTGCGTGGGCACGTCGCTGCAGGTCTATCCGGCGAACTCGCTGATTTTTGCGACGCCGCGACGGGCCCGGCGGATCGTGATCAATCCAGAGGTGCCCGATCTCGTCCCGCAGGACGTGTGCGAGTGCATCGCGAAGCCGGCGACCGAGGGCGTGCCGGAACTCGTCGCAAGCCTGCTCCGCGCGGCCGCCGGCTAGTCGCGATCGGCGGATAACGCCCTTCATTGCGGTGCTTCGTCGACACGAGCCGGCTGATCATCTCCGTCGCACCGCTCACGAAAGCCTCCTCCTTGAGGCCCGTGCGCGGATCGTCGAAGACCCACGTCTCGCGAAGTTTGTAGGGATAGATCGGCAGTGTGTCAGGGCTCATCGTCGCTGCTCCAGCGGTCGGGTGGTGTCGATTCAAACAAGGCCTGCCATTTGTGATGGCGGTAGTTGTCGTGCGATGCCCTCCGATGCGGAGGAAGCGCAGCCACGGCTGCGTCGTATCGCTCGCGAAACCAGCCCCGCAGCTCGGGGTGCACCAGCCGCGGATAGAAGATGATCCACTGCGATGGC
>JBIKNV010000080.1:0-9258 GCA_044358475.1 Pirellulales bacterium
GCCCGGCCGGCGCTGGCCCAGCCGGGATTCGATCTCGGCGAGCGGACGGTCCCCACCCAGGCCCACGACATCGCCCTGACCACGCTGGCCAGCGGTGACTTCCAGCAGGCGTTGCAGATCGCCAGCCGTGAATACCAAGGCGCGATCCAGCTTGGCGGACAGCGGTGGATCGATTCGATCGCCGCTGCCGCGCTCGTCGGGGAATGCCAGTACGAACTCGGCAGCCTGCGGGAGGCAGTGGCCGCCTATGAAGACGCCATGCGGCTGGCGACGGTCCACGGCGACTGGCTCCTCGCCGTTCAGTTTCCCAGCCAGCGATTGCGAGCCCGCAGCCAGGCACGTGTCGCCACCTGGGGCCGCACCGTCCGCAAGTCGCTGCCCGCCTCCTTGCCCGAGACGGTCTCGATCCGGCAAGGATCCAACCCAGAGAACGTGCTCAAGAAGGGGGGCGTGCTGGCGGCACCTGTCAACTTTCCGATCCGTCCCGAGCCGATCATGCGGGCGATCGTCGTGTCGATCTACAGATATGGCTCGATCCTCGGTGACCTCGCCGGCGAGGCGACGCTCCTGACCGACCTGCGGCAGGTGCTCGGGAAGCGACCGGCACCGCCCAACCATTACTCGCAATCGTGGGTCGACGTCGCGCTCGGAATGGCCTGCTGGGCCCAAGGCCGCAGCGACGAGGCCTTTGGACGATTCAAGGCGGGGCTCCTTGTCGAAAACCAGTTCGATCATCCGCTCACCTGTTGGGCGCTGATCGGCATGGGCCGCATCGCCCTCGACGCCGGGCGGGATGCCGAAGCGGCGGCGTTTTTCGAAGAGGCCAGCTACACAGCGGCCGACTTTGGCGACGCCCGGGCTCTGGAGGAGGCGTTCTCCGGGGCGGCTACCGCGCATCTGGCGGCGGGCACCCGCGGCGTGCCGGCCACGATCGTCGGTGGTGCGGCCTGGGCGCGGGGCAATCTCCCGGTGCTTCACACGCGGCTGCTGGCGGCGCAGGCGGAGTGCCTTGCGGTCGCCGGCGATCCGCAGGCAGCGGCCCGGATTCTTTCCGGCATCGACACCCGTGTGCTTCGTGGCGATCCGGGCCGCGGCTTATGTGGTGCCGACGTCGCCTACGTCTCGGCCACGGTGGCGTATCGCGGCGGTGACGGTGTTGGGGGAGACCGCGAGCTGTTCCGGAGCATCGGGATCATGCAGCCGCGCGCTGTGCGACTGTTTCAACTGGCGAAACTCGTGGAGTTGGTGAGAGCGGGCACGTCGGTGATCTCCGATCGGCGAGCCGACGAACTGTTTCGTGAACTCCTGGAGGATCCCCTGCCGCGGTGGTTCACCATCGACCCCGTCGGCACGCTCGCGATGCTCACCGCCCCGCGGCAGGAGGCCTTCGAGATCTGGGGCGCCATCGCAGCGCGGAGAGGCCTCGAAGAAGCGAAGGCGGTGGTCGAAGCGACGGCTCGGGCGCGATGGCTTGAATCGCAGCCGTTGGGCGGTCGCCGTGCGGCGATCGAGGCCTTGATCGGGTGCCAGCCGGAGGCCCTGTCGGTCGCCGACGCCGAGCGTCGTGCGGCGATCCTGGCCCGCTACCCTTCGCTCGCTGTGGCGATCGACTCGATGACCCGCGCCGGTGATGCCCTGCGCGGCGCCGCCGGTGATGCCCAGCGGGCCGCACCAGATGGATTCGCGGCCGACGCCCCGGAGTGGGACGACTACCGGCAGGCCGCGACGGCGCGGGCCGGGATCGTCGCCACGCTGGCGGGTAGCCGGGAGCCGACGGCGTTTCCGTTTCCGCCGCTCTTGTCCCCGGCCGAGATCCGCGGGCGGCTGCGGCCGGGCGAGGTCATTCTCTCGTTTCATTGGACGTCGACCGGGCTCACCGGCATCCTCGAGGCGGCTGACGGGAAGGCGGCCTGGGATGTGAAGCAGCCGGGCACGCTCGTGCGTGAGATCGCTGGTCTACTCAAAGCCCTGTGCCTCTTCGATGCGGCGGCAGCCGTACCCACGGAACGGCTTGTCACCACCGATTGGCGAGTGGCCGCCGAGCGGGTCGAGCGGCTGCTCTTCAAGGATGCGCGGATCAATCTCGCCGACGATGCGGTGAAGGAATTGGTGATCGTGCCCGACGGTGCCCTGTGGTACGTGCCGTTCGAGATCCTGCCAGCCGGCAGCGGCCGCCAGCCGCTCCAGCCGGGCGACGAACCGCGGCGGCTGCGTGACACGTGCCTGATTCGCTACTGCCCCACCCGCAGCCTCGCCGTCGACCGGTTTGCCGCGGGCGGCGACAGGGGTCTCGTCGGTGTGCATCTCGGCCGGCTGCACAAGGGAGATACGCTCGAAGCGGCGGGAGACCTCGGCGAGCGGCTTTCGCTGTCGCTCGATCGTCCGTTGCTGCTGGGCGGTGCGTCCGGTGCGCCGCTCCTGTCGGCAGCCTCGTTGGTCGACACGCTGCTCATCTTCGACGAAGTGCCGGGCGACGGCAGCGTGGCGGCGCGGCCGTTGGCGGTCGGGTGGCCAGGCCGCTCCGGGATGACGTTTGGTGAGTGGGTGGCGTCGCCACGAAAACGGCCCCAGACCGTCTTGCTGCCGGGGTTTCAATCGGCGGCCGCAAGCGGCCTCGCGCGGGTGCCAGCCCGGCCCGGTGACGATCTCTTTCTGGCGGCCACCGACCTGCTCGCTGCCGGCGCCCGCACGGCTGTCGTGAGCCGCTGGCGGATGGGAGGGCGATCGACGGTTCATTTGATGGAAGAGTTTGTCGCCGACTACCGCCATCGCGCTCACGCGGGTGCCGGGGCGGCCGCTGACAGCTGGCATCGTGACATCGACCGCGAGCCGCGGCTCACGCAGTCGCCCGGGGACGTGCTCGCGGATTCCCGGCATCCGCTCTTCTGGGCCGGCTGCATGCTCGTCGACTGTGGCAATGGCGACCGGGCCGATCCTGCCCCGCCCGGCCCCGGTGGACGTCCGGCACCGCGGCCGCCCGTCGCGGCCCCGGGGCGGCAGGCTGCCCCATGACGGCGTTCGATGCCATCGTTCCCGCAACTGCAGCGCCGGATGCGGTCGGCCTCGTGATCTTGGCCGTGGTGACAGCCATCGCTTCTGCGATCAACTCCGTGGCTGGCGGCGGCACCATTCTCACGTTCCCGGCGCTCACCGCGATCCTGCCTGACACTCCGGCGCGGATGGTGATCGCCAACGCGACCAGCACGATCGGCCTCTGGCCCGGCGCGGTGGCCGCGGCGTGGGCCTACCGGGGCGACCGCGTCGACCAGCCAGCCTGGGCCCGCTGGCTCCTGCTGCCGAGCGTGGTCGGGGCGTTGGTCGGCTCGGCGCTCGTACTCGTGCTGCCACCTCAGTGGTTCGCGGCCCTCGTGCCCTGGCTGATCCTGCTGGCGGCCGTGCTCTTCACGGTGCAGCCGTGGGTGACCAGCCGGGCCGCGGCCGCAGCCGGGGGGGACGGCCGCCCCACGTCGGTCGCGGTCGCCTGCGTGCTGCAGTTTTTGGTGGCGGTGTATGGCGGCTACTTCGGCGCCGGCATCGGCATCCTGATGCTGGCCATGCTGGGCATGCTCCAGCTGGGCGACATTCACCGGCTCAATGCCGTGAAAAATGTGCTCGGCATGGTGGTCAACGGGGCCGCGGCCCTGCTCTTTGCCGCCGGCGCGCTGCTCGGCTTCCATGAGGTGGCCTGGTGGCATGCCGGGGTGATGGCGGCCGCCGCGGTGGTCGGCGGCTTGGCGGGATCCCATTTGGCGCGGCGGATGCCGGCCCGGACCGTCCGCAGAATGGTCGCCATCATCGGATTTGTGTTGGCGGGCTACTATTTCGTGAAATGATGATCCTCGAAGGACTCTCATGCTGGTCGCCACCGACACCCTGACGAAGCGCTATGGGGCATTCACTGCGCTCGAGAGTTGCTCGCTGACCGTTGACCGTGGGGAGATCTTCGGCCTGCTCGGCCCCAATGGCGCCGGCAAGACCACGTTGCTGCGGCTGCTGATGGGATACATCGTGCCGACGGCGGGCACGGCCCGGATCGCCGGCTTCGACTGTCGACGGGAATCGCTTGCGGTGCGGGCCTGCACCGCCTACCTCCCCGGCGAGGCGCGGCTGTTTCGCCGCATGAGCGGACATGCCGTGCTCGATTTCTTTGCCGACCTCCGGCGGGAGTGCCGCCGTGACGAGGCGGCCCGTGTGGCTGACCGGCTCGAACTCGACTGTCGCCGTCAGGTGGCGCGGATGAGCACGGGCATGCGGCAGAAGCTGGCGTTGGCCGTGGTGCTGGCCACCGACGCGGCGCTGGTCATCCTCGACGAGCCCACGGCCAATCTCGATCCGACGGCCCGGGCGGAGGTGTTGAAGCTCGTGCTCGAGGCCCGCGCCGCAGGCCGCACGGTCATCTTCTCGTCGCACGTGCTCTCGGAGGTCGAGGAGACCTGCGACCGTGTGGTGATCGTGCGGCGTGGCAGCATCGTCCACGAGCAGTCGATCGAGGCGATGCGGCGGAGCCATCGCATCACTGCCCGACTGACAGGGCCGATCGGTGACGTGCCAGCCGAGCTGCGGGGCCGCGTGACGGTGACCGCCGCGGAGACCGCCGACGCGACGCGCGGCGTGACGATCGAATCATCCGACAATCTGGCCCCGTTGCTCGGCTGGCTTGCCCGGCTGCCCCTCGATGAGGTGCGCATCGAACCGGTCGGCCTGTCCGCCGTCTACGACCAATTCAAATAGGACTGGCATCAGCCTCTCGCGCTCGTATGTGGAACACCGCCATCTGGAAAAAATCGTGGGGCGATCAGCGGGGGCTGGTCTTGGCATTCGCGGCCCTGTGGAGCGCGTTTCCTTGGATCTACATTTGGCTGTCGGCGCAGATCCCGATGCCAGCCTTTCATGACGTCCTGCTGCGGGCCATCCCTGAAGATTGGCAGAAGCTCTCCGGCGTGCCCTTCTCAGAGGTGGCGACGTATGCCGGCCGAATAGCGCTCGCGTTCGTCGATCCGGTGGTGGTGCTGGCCGCCACCGTGTGGGGCATCACCCGCGGGAGCGACGCGGTGTCAGGCCAGGTGGAGCGGGGCACGATGGAGATGCTGCTCGCCCAGCCGGTGACGCGGCGGGCGGTATTCATCACGCAGGCCCTCGCCACGACCGCTGGCGCCGCGGTGTTGTGCGGCGTGTTGCTCGCCTCGGTGTGGACGGCCGTGCGGTTTGGCCCCTGGGCCGGCGAGGTTGAGCCCGCGCGATTCGTGCCGGCCGTGCTCAACGTCTTTGGGCTCATGGTGTGCATGGCCGGGATCACGGCCTGCGTGTCGGCGGCCGACAGCTACCGCTGGCGGACGATCGGCATCCTGTGTGGCTTTTATGTTTTTTCGATCCTCGCCAAACTCGTCGGGCGGATGAGCGGAGCGCTGAGCTGGGTGGGCTATGCCTCGGTGCTGAATGCCTACGAACCGCAGCGACTTGTCGGCGGCACTGCCGACGCCTGGCGGCTGCTGCTGCTCTATGACGGTGTATTGCTAGGCGTCGGGTTTGTGTGTTTCGTCGTCGGCGCAATCATTTTTTCGCGTCGTGACCTACCGGCACCGCTGTAAGCCGGTCCCCCACTCAGCCGCCAGGCGCTAACGTTTTCCCCACTCAGCCGCCAGGCGCAAGCCGGCGGGCTGACCCGCGGATCGGCGCCGCTACAGCCCCCGGGCTTGCGCCCGGGGCTGGGTGGTGAAGCGTGCGCGGGCCGTTCCCCCACTCAGCCGCCAGGCGCTAACGTTTTCCCCACTCAGCCGCCAGGCGCAAGCCGGCGGGCTGACCCGCTCCCTCACTAAAACAACACACAAAAATGATTGTTTGTCTCTCGTGCGGCCGGTACAGTGCCGCCGTCGATCCTTGATCGATCCCCGCCAGTTTGATCCTGCCTTCCTTCCTGATTCGTCGCCGCATTTCGTGCGGCGGTTTCGTCCGGTCCCCCCGGTCCAGTTCAGGAGCACCATGATGTTTGCACCTTTGCATGAGGTCGCGGCCGCGAGGCTACGACTCAAGGCCGCGTCGGCCTCGTTTTCCCACTCGGTTCTTGGCTTCTCGTTCCTCGTGGTCGCGACTGCCCTCGGCTGCGGATCGCGCACAGCCGTGATCGAGGAGCCCGATCCCATGCCGCTCAGGCTGGTGGCCTTGCCCGCTGCGATGGCCGATGCGGGGCATGTGGCCGGCCAGGCTTACGCGGCCAGCATTCATGGCACCGCAGCGCTGATGCTGGCGGCCATCGGCGAGCCGGGCCCGCGGCAGCTTGCCACGGTGTATTGCGGCCACCGATGGCTCACCGAAGAGCAGGCCTGTCTGCTGCGGGATAACCAAATGGCCCTGATCTTCACCGGGCTGCGTCAGCTCGATGCCGACGTGGCCCGTCACCTGGCAACCTGCAGCGGCATCCTCGAGTTTTCAGCGCTCGAGTCACTCGCCCCGCAGGCGGCCGCGGCCCTCGCGGGGCGGCGAGACGTGTTGCGGCTCAATGCGCTCACGCGACTCGATGCGGCGACCGCCCGCGGGCTGGCCCGCTGCGAGTGCGACCTGCAACTGAAGGGCCTGACCCGCCTCGAGCCGGGAGTGGCCGAAGTGCTGGCCGGACATCACGGCACCCTCTGCCTCAACAGTGTGGAAAAACTGTCGGCCGAAGATGCCCGCCAGCTGGCCCGGCATGAGGGTGATCTCTGCCTCAATGGCCTCGCATCGTTGGGCGATGCCGAGGCCCGAGCGTTGGCGTCGTTCCGATTCGGCCTGCACCTCAACGGCCTGATCACGCTGTCGGCGCCGGCAGCCGCCGCGTTGGCTCAGCACCGTGGCTGGTGTCTTGGCTGCGATGGCCTGGAGATGCTTTCGAATGACGCAGCGGCCACGGTCGCGCGGCATCCGCGGTCGGGCAAGGCGATCATCTCCGGTCTGGCCGGGGGGATGTCGCGAGAACCGGTGTCCCGGAAAGCCGCCAGGCGCAAGCCGGCGGGCTGACACGCGGATCGGCGCCGCTACAGCCCCCGGGCTTGCGCCCGGGGCTGGGTGGTGAAGCGTGCGCGGGCCGTTCCCCCACTCAGCCGCCAGGCGCTAACGTTTTCCCCACTCAGCCGCCAGGCGCAAGCCGGCGGGCTGACCCGCGGATCGGCGCCGCTACAGCCCCCGGGCTTGCGCCCGGGGCTTCCTGGTGTGGCCCAGCAAGCCGCCAGGCGCACGTTCCCCAGCAAGCCGCCAGGCGCAAGCCGGCGGGATGCGGGATGGGCTCCCCCATGACGCCGCCGTTTTGTGCTGTCGGCTTTCGTGAGGATTCTGCATACTTACGGAGTATTGCAGTGATTCTCCGAGGGTTTCTTCGATGCTGCTTCCTCGTTGCGTGTGGTGCTACGTGCTTTCTGGGGTGGCGTGGGCCGGGCTCATGGCGCTGGGGATGTGCCCGGCGCCGGTGATTGCCGATGAGCCACGGGGCCAGGCTGATCTCGATGCTGCCATCGAGGCCAAGCTCTCCGCCAACAGCCTCGACGACTACGACAACGTCATCGATCTCTGTCGGCGAGCCATCGACAAGGGACTGGCGACGGAGTCGAAGGATTTCGCCGATGCCCTCTACACCGGCACGCTCATGGATCGGGCCGGCATGGTGGTCGACGCCATCTTCAATGCCGCCGTGCCCGACCCGCAGTGGCCGCGGATGCGGTCGTTCGCGATGCGCGACCTCAACGAGGCAGTCCGCCGTGATCCAAAGCTCGGCGAGGCCCATCTGATGATCGCCCGGCTGGAAGCACTGCCGGGGGGCAATCGCGAGCGGGCCCGCAAGGAGGCGGAGAAGGCGATCGAAGTGCTGGGAGACGACAAGCTTTCAGCCTGTCGCGCGCAGCTCGTGCTCGGTGGCCTTGCCGCCGACGACAAGGAACGCGGGCTGGCCTACGACAAGGCGGTGGAGCTGGCCCCGCGGGATGTCGAGGCGCGTCGCACTCGTGGCCTGTTTCATCTGGTCAACGATCGGTTTGCAGAGGCCCGGGCCGACCTGGAGGTGGCCATCGAGGAAGAGCCCGAGGAAGGCGCCCTCTACGAGGCGATCGGCATGGCCCACCTGATGGAAGAGAAGCTCGACGAGGCCGAGAAGGCATTCGACAAGGCGATCGAAATCAATCCGCAGGCGCCCACGGCCTTGTTGCAGCGGGCCCGAGTATTGGCGCTACAGGGCGAGCGGCCGGAGGCGATCGCCGATCTCGACAAGGCGATCGAGCTCAAGCCCGACGAGGCGATTCCGCTGATCCTGCGGGCGCGGATCTTGCAGCAGGCGGGAGACACCGAGAAAGCGCTGGCCGACATCGAGAAGGTGCTCACCAAGCAGGCTGACCACCCGGCCGCGCTCGAGCTGCGGGGGCTGATTGCCGCCGAAAAAAATGATTACGCCGCTGCGATCCGTGATTTTCGTCAGTTGCTTGATCGGCATGACGAAGATGCGGTCGTGCATGGCCAGCTGGGCATGCTGCACCTCGCCGCCAAGCAGCCGCGGGCGGCGATCAAGGAGTTCACGCGGGCGATCGAGCTCGCGCCCGGGCAGTTTGGCAGCTGGCGGGGCCGTAGCGACGCCGAAATCTCGATCGGTGAGCATGCCAAGGCCCGGGCCGATCTGGAGAAGGCGCTCGAACTGCAGCCGGACGACGACGGCGTGCTCAACAATCTGGCTTGGCTGCTGGCCACCTCCCCTGACGATGCGTTGCGGGATGGCAAGCGGGCGATCGAGCTGGCGACCAAGGCCTGCGAGGCGACTGAGTGGAAGGAGGCCCACATCATCAGCACGCTGGCCGCTGGTTATGCGGAGACTGGCGACTTCGAGACGGCGAAGAAATACAGCCGGCAGGCGGTGGAGTTGGGGTCCGAGACAGACGACGTGAAGTCGCAGCTCCAAAAGGAGCTGGAGAGCTACGAGGAGCGGAAGCCGTGGCGGGAGAAGCAGGCGCTGGAGGAGGCCGAACTCGCCGGCCTGGCCCCGGCCGTCGCGAAAGCGTCGTCGACAAAGGACGATGACGATAACGACGACGACGACGATGACGATGACAAGGACGACGACGACGACGACAAAGCCGCCGCCGCTCCTACGAAGCCCCGCCGCCCGTTTTGAGTTGATTGCCGCTACAGCCCCCGGGCTCGCGCCCGGGGCTGAGTGGGTGGTGGGCACACTCAGCCGCCAGGCGCAGCGCTGCCCCACTCAGCCGCCAGGCGCAAGCCGGCGGGATGAATCGCCAACCAACGTTCCCG
>JBIKNV010000522.1:0-2532 GCA_044358475.1 Pirellulales bacterium
GCACACGGCCGGTCGGTGATCTGCTTGGCAAGATCGACGAGAATGTCGGTCTGGTGCCCCATCGCGCTCACCACGACGACGACCTGATCGCCCGCCTCGTGGCGGGCGATCGCCTTTCGCGCAGCCGCCTGGATCTTTTGCGGGTCGGCCACGCTCGTGCCACCGAATTTTTGCACTACCAGTGCCATCGACGTTCAGCCCTTTCTCAAAAATTCACCCATGACGGTCCAGCCCGGCTCGATTCGGTCGCCCGTCGCCGCCGCGGCAAGCTCGTCATAGGTTGTTTGGCCGGTGGCGGCGATCCCGGTGCCAGCCATCACGAATGGCACGCCACCACGCGAATGTGTCTTCGTGGCGATGAACGTCGGGTGATCGGGGCAGACGAGAATGCGGTGGTCGCCGAGGGTCCGCAGGTGGGCCGCGAGCGGCCCGACGATCTTCTCGTCGATCTCCTCGATCGCCTTCACCTTCGCCGCTGCGTCGCCCTCGTGGCTCGCCTCGTCGGGCGCCTCGACATGCACGCAGACGAGATCGGCCTGCTCGAACTCGGCGATCGCATACCGCCCCTTGGCGGCGTAGTCGGTATCGAGGTAGCCGGTCGCGCCGGGCACCTCCCGCCTCTTCCAGCCAGCCAGGGCCGCCAGGCCCCGGAGCAGGTCGACTGCGGTGATCATCGTGCCATCCATGCCGTATTTTTTTGTGAACGGCTCCATCGCCGGCGCGCGGCCGACGCCCCACAGCCAGACGTGCGTGGCCGGCCGCTTGCCGGCCGCGATCCGCTTGCGGTTGACCGGATGATCCGCCAGCCAACTGGCGCTGTGCGACATGATGTCAGCGAGCAGACGGCTGCCGGTGCCACGGGGGAAGGCATCGGCGATCGGCTTGTCCATGAGATCGTGCGGCGGCGTGGCTCGCAAATCGCAACCGAGCGGCGCCGGCGCATCCGCTCGGCCACGATGCAAAAGCAGGTTGCGATAGCTCACGCCGGGCATGAACTCCCAGCCGGCGAGATCAGGAAAGTCAGCCGCGAGCCCCTGCTGAGCCGCAGCGAGCAACTCCCGCGCCTCATCGGTCGAAATGTGGCCCGCGGTGAAGTCTTCCATCACCTCGTCGCCATCCAACTCACGGATCGTGACCAGGTTGCAGCGCACCGCCCAGTCATCGGGGCCGAGCGTGATGCCCTGGGCAGCAGCCTCGAGCGGCGCACGGCCGGTGAAATACTGAAGAGGGTCGTAGCCCATCAGGCTCATGCAGGCCACTTCCGAGCCCGGCGGCAGGCTTTCGGGAACATGATTCGTGATACCGACCCGGCCGTGGGCGGCGAGCGCGTCCATGTGCGGCGTGTGAGCCGCCTGGAGGGGTGTCTTCCCGCCAAGTTCTGGTCGCCGTTCATCGGCGGCGCCGTCGGGGATCACGATCAAATATTTCAACGGAGCATCTCTTTCTGCTGCATTGCGGCGGGAAACACTACTTGGCGGGCGTCCAGTCGTCGAGCACGCTCAGGCACGTGCTTCTCCCGCGGGTGACGCCGGCCGCGTCGATCGCGGCGACGGCTCGCTGCACAGCCTGTGACTGACAGGCATGTGTCATGATCACCAGCGGCACACCCGACTCTGCGGCGTCGGCAGCGTCGTGCTGAATCACGGAGGCGATCGAGATGCCGTGCTCGCCGAGAATGCCGGTGATCTGGGCGAGCACGCCGGGCTTGTCGGCCACGCGAAACCGGAGGAACGACCGTTCCTCGATGTCGGCCGGCCCGATGCGGGCTGCCGGGCTGTCGGCATCGAGTACGCCCGTCGTGCGAAATGTGATCGCCGTCCGGCCGACCACCGTGTCGATGATGTCGGCGACGACGGCCGAGGCGGTCGGCATCTGGCCAGCGCCGAGGCCGTGGAAGAACATTCGCCCCACGGCATCGCCGATGATGCTCACGGCGTTGTAAGCCCCATGGGTCTCGGCCAGCGGCGTGCCGATTTTCACGAGCGCCGGAGCGACCCGCATGGCCAGCCTGTCGTCGGCCCGCCGCGCGACGGCAATGAGCCGAATGCGATAGCCGAGTTCGCCAGCGAATCTGATCAGGTCGAGGTCGATCTCTTCGATGCCAGTGCGTGGGATATCGCCCCAGGGCACCCACACGCCAAAGGCAAGGTGGGCGAGAATGGCGAGCTTTTGCGTGGCATCGGTGCCGTCGACATCCATTGCCGGATCAGCTTCGGCATATCCCTCAGCCTGAGCCCGTGCCAGCGTCTCGGCGTAGTCGGCTGCGTCCTCCTCCATCGTGGAGAGGATGAAGTTGCTCGTGCCGTTCAGGATGCCGCGAATGCTCTCGATCCGGTTGGCGGCAAGGCACTCGCTGATGGCTGCCACGATCGGGATGCCACCAGCCACGGCCGCCTCGAAGGCGATCGACCGACCCGTGCGGCGGGCCAGTTCGAATAATTCGGGGCCGTGCTCGGCGAGGAGCGCCTTGTTGGCGGTGACGACGTCTTTCCCGTGCTCGAGCAGGTCGATCATCATGGATCGAGCCGGCTC
>JBIKNV010000523.1:0-2528 GCA_044358475.1 Pirellulales bacterium
CAGATTCACGTGATGAAGGCCGACGGATCGGATGACGTGGCGATCACGAGCGGTGCAGGAGTTCGGTGGGCACCGTTCTGGCACCCCACGCGACCGTGGCTCATCTGGACCGGTGCCGATCACTCCGACCCGTCCCAGCGGCCCAACTACGACCTCTGGATCGCTCGCTACGACGCGGCGGACGGCCGTTTTCGCTGCGGCACACCGCTGCGGCTGACTGATCACCCCGGCGCCGACGTGCTCCCATCGTTCTCTCCCGACGGCACGCTGCTGATGTGGACCGCCAGCCGCGACGGCGATGGCGGCGGCCGTCACGCAACGAGCCAGCTTTGGCTTGCGAAGCTCGATCTTGCTGCGATTGACGCGGCCCTGGCGGCGCCACGGGCAGGAGGCGATGATGCCGCCCCCTGATATCGTCGCCATGATCGGAGGAGGGCAAATGGCCCTCGCCTTGGCCGACGGGTTTTGCCGCGCCGGCCTCATGCGACCTGAGCAGATCGTCGTGTCGGACCCGCACCCCGACGCCCGATCACGGCTCGAGAGTCGGCTGCCGGGAGTGCGGTTCGCCGGCAGCGGCGAAGCGGCAGAAGTGGCTGATCTGGTGATCCTCGCCGTCAAGCCACAGCAGGCCGCGGAAGCCTGTGGTGCGATTGCCGGCCGTCTGCGACCCGGCGCCGTGCTCGTGTCGATCGTCGCCGGGCTTTCGACCTCGTCGCTTCAGCAACTCGTCGGAACAGACAACGTCGTGCGGGTCATGCCCAACACACCCTGCCTCGTTGGCAAGGGCGTGTCGGCGATCTGCCGTACTCCGGCGGTTGACGACAATACTTTCCAGCAGGTAACGATGCTGCTGTCGGCCGTCGGGACAGTGCACGCGGTCGAAGAAAGTCTGATCGATGCAGTCACCGGCCTTTCGGGTTCCGGGCCGGGCTACATCGCCATGGTGGTGGAGTCGCTTGCCGCCGGCGGCGTGGCGGCAGGCCTGCCGGAACCGCTCGCGATCGCCCTCGCGGTGGAGACACTCGCCGGGACGGCCGCCCTCCTCGAACAGAGCGGCGAGCATCCGGCTGAGATCCGAAAGCGGGTCTGCAGTCCTGGCGGGACGACCCTCGCTGGATTGGCAGCCATGGAGCAGGGGGGAGTCGCCCGCGGCCTCGCTGCCGGTGTCGTTGCCGCCCGCGACCGCGCCCGGGAACTCGGAACCCGCTGATGTGCGAGATGTGCTGAGCCGCCGTGGGCGGTGAAAACCTCGGCTTCGAAGGGCGAGGATACGCCCACTCGCCTCGATTTCCCCCGACCCCCGGCTCCCAAACGGTTGGCCCGGGGGAAATCCTGTTTTTGCGTTCTAACGTCGCTTGGCTTTTTTCTTGGCCGGCTTCTTGGTCGCCTTGGCCACCGGGGCTTTCTTGGCCTTCGTGGTAGTTTTCTTCGTGGCGGTTCGCTTGCCTGAGCCCGATCCGCCGAAGATGGCGTCCCAGCCGTTGGCATAGGTATTCGTACTGCCGACCCGGATCAGCGACATGGTTCGTCTCCTGGGAACCCGCGCGGAGAACTGCCGCGCGGAGCATGGTTCCTACTGCTCGGCTCGGGACGGTGTCAAGATTTCCAGAAAGACTCGGCCGTGCATGATTGGTAGCGGGCGGCGGCCGTGAGCGTTGGCAGCCTCGCGGGCGACCACCTCCTCGCCGGTGGCAGGCACCAAAAGCAGTTCATTGCGGTCGGCGAGCAGTTCCGTCACGTCGTGCGCCCAGCGAGAGCCCGCCGTCGCAGGCAGCGGCAGAGCCGTCCCATTGAGCAGGAGCGCGGCCACGGCCGGCTCCTCGACCACCAGCGTTACACGGATTCCCGGCTCAATTCCGGCAGGGCGGCCGAAGTGGCGTTGCCATGCTTGGCCCCCGGATCCTGGCGGATCCCATACCGACTGCAGGCGGATTCTGTGCGGGGCAGGGTCGCGGCAGGTGCGCTGGTCGTTCATGGTGAAATTCCGTTATACTTGCTTCCCCAAGGCTGAGGCCATGCGCAGCAGCCGATGGCTACGAATGATTGAGCGACCGTTATCAAGGAGCCGCACGACGATGGGAAATGCCGCCGAGTTCACCGACGCCAACTTTCAATCGGAAGTCCTCGATTCACCGGTGCCGGTGCTGGTCGACTTCTGGGCGCCTTGGTGCGGTCCGTGTCGGATGATCGGCCCGACGATCGAGGAGCTCTCGGCGGAAAATACCGGCACCTTCAAGGTGGGCAAGGTGAACGTCGACGAAAACAACCGGCTCGCCATGACCTACAACGTCGCCAGCATCCCGACGATCATGATCTTCAAGGGAGGCAAGCTCGTGAACCAGTTCATGGGCGTGCAGTCGAAGGCTAAGCTCCAACAGGCGCTTGACGAAGCGAAAACTGCCTGACGGCCCGCCGGAAGTGCGCAGCGCCGCTGGCTGGCGGCTCATCCCGCCGGCTTGCGCCCGGCGGCTGAGTGTGGGAGCGCCGCGCGTGCGTGTGGTGCCCCAGGAAGCCCCGGGCGCGAGCCC
>JBIKNV010000525.1:0-2527 GCA_044358475.1 Pirellulales bacterium
AATGACTCCGGCCCCGACGTGATTCTCTTTGAACTGCAGATGCTGACGGATCCGCCGGAGGGCGATGCCTTCCATGTGTCACCCCTGCGGTTCGAGGCGGGGCTCCGCTCCCACACGATCACCACCTACGACATCGATTCGACGTCGCCTGAGTCCCAGTTGTTGGCACCATTTCGGCTGTTCTCGCTCGACCAGAAAGCGCAGTCGCTGGCGGATCTACTGCAGATTCCGACCAACGCCGGCACGCTGCAGCCTGTGCGGGCACGGGCGAATGCAGTGGCGATCGACCTTTCGGATCTGGGCTATGCCGCGGGCGACACCTGCGATGGTCTCTTCATCCAAGATGCCGACGACGACAAGACGATGATCGACCCGATCTACATCGCCGGCCTGCCTCCGCTGGACGACTGACGCGGAGGGCGAGTGAGTCGGGCACTACCGGCCGAAAGGTTATTCCGTGAGACATACTACTGCGTTGCAGATTCTTTGGGCGGCTGTTTGTGCGAGCATGTCGGCAATGCTGGTGGCGGCCGAGTCGTTGTCGACTGCGGCTGACGATCTCTTCGAGATCCATGCCCGGCCGTTGCTCGTGGCCCATTGCATCCGCTGTCACGGGGAGGCCAAGCAGGAGGCGGGGCTCAACCTCGCCACCCGAGAAGGAATCCTGGCCGGCGGCGATTCCGGTGCGGCCGTCGTGCCCGGCGAGCCCGCGGATAGCCTGCTGCTGGAGGCGCTCCGCTACGAATCGTTGGAGATGCCTCCCACCGGTAAACTCGACGATGCCGTGATCGCCGGTATCGAGCAGTGGGTGGCAGCCGGTGCACCGTGGCCGGAAGACACCGTGCTCGCGCCGGCCAATCCGATCACGGCCGAGGATCGGGCCTGGTGGTGCTACCAGCCGCTCACGAGTCCGCCAGTGCCTGATCCACCCGCCGAGATGGCCGACTGGTGCCACAACGAGATCGACCGGTTCGTGGTCGGGAAACTGGCAGAGCAGGGGATCGCTCCCGCTCAAGCTGCTTCGCCGGGGGCTTTTCTCCGCCGGGTTCACTACGCCGTCACGGGTCTGCCGCCGAGCGAACGACTGCTGGTGGAAACCAACGGCGGCGGCACCCTGCAGGATCCTGCTGCTGTCGAGCAGCTCGTCGCTGAACTCCTGGCGAGCCCCGCCTACGGCGAACACCAGGCTCGCTTCTGGCTCGACCTCGTTCGCTATGCCGACTCCGACGGCTATCGGGGCGATCATCCTCGGCCCCATGCCAAGCAGTACCGCGACTACTGCATCCGCTCGTTCAACGCCGACAAGCCCTATGACCGCTTCGTGATGGAGCAACTCGCCGGCGACGAGATCGATCCCGGCAGCCGCGATGCCGTCATCGGCACGATGTTCCTGCGGCACTGGATCTATGAATGGAACCAACGTGATGTGGAGGGGCAGTGGCAGAAAATCCTCGACGACCTCACCGAGACCACGGCCGACGTCTTCCTGGCCCAGAGCTTGAAGTGCGCCCGCTGCCACGACCACAAGTTCGACCCGCTCCTGCAGAAAGACTATTACAGGCTGCAGGCCTTCTTCGCGGCATTCCAGCCCACGGAGGCTCTGCCGGTTGCCGATGTGGCCACGCTGACGGCCCATGCCGAGCAGCAGCAGGCCTGGGCACATGCCACAACGGATATCCGGCGGAGGCTCGACGCCATCGAGCGGCCTCTTCTCATCAAGCATGCCACGGGGCAGTCACCGAAGATGTTTCCGCCAGAGATCCAGGTGATGATCGGTACGCCGCCAGAGGATCGCACGGCGTATGAGCAGCAGATCGCGACGCTGGCCAGCCGGCAGTTTACGTTTCAGCCGGAGAAGCTCGACGAGCATCTCGACGAGGCCGCGGCCGCCGAGCGGAAACACTTGCTCGAGCAGCTTGCCGCCTATGACAGCCTCAAGCCCAAGCCGCTGCCCACGCAGCCCTTTGTGGCAACCGATGTCGGTCCTGAAGCACCGCGCACCCGTATTCCCGACGACCGCACGAAGACGCCGATTGATCCCGGCATCCTCACGCTGCTCGACTCCGAGCCTGCCGTGATCGAGCCGCCGTCATCAGCCCTCGGCACCACGGGCCGCCGCACGGCCTTGGCCCGCTGGATCGCCAGCCCAGACAACCCGCTCACCGCGCGGGTGATCGTCAACCGCGTCTGGCAGCAGCACTTCGGCCGGGGCCTCTCGGCGTCGGCCAGCGACCTCGGCCACCTGGGCCAGCCGCCCACCCATCCGGAGCTGCTCGACTGGCTGGCCTCGTGGTTTATCCGGGAAGGTTGGAGTCTCAAGAAGCTCCATCGTCTCATCCTCACGTCGGCCACGTTTCGGCAGGCTTCTGATCGAGATCCCGACGACCGCATCACGCGCGTCGATCCAGAGAACAAACTCCTCTGGCGGATGAATCCTCGCCGACTCTCCGGCGAGGAGATCACCGACACGATTCTCGCGACGGCCGACGCTGTTTTGCCTGGCAAGACACGCCAGCGGGCGATCTAC
>JBIKNV010000524.1:0-2527 GCA_044358475.1 Pirellulales bacterium
CGCATCGTCACCGGGCTGACTGAGTTCGGGCGTCCGCCCGGGCTGACTGAGTTCGGGCGTCCGCCCGAAGAGCAAGGTGCTGATCGCGAGTTGGCTGTAGAACCAGCCGCGGGTCTGGTCGATCGCCTCCGAAATGAAGTCGGCCGGAAACTGTTCCTGAAATTCCGTGGCCTTCGAGTGCGGCCAGCCCCACTGGGCAAATGGCATTGCGCCCGAGTCAAACCAGCAGTCGATCACCTCAGGCACCCGCCGCATCCGCGCGTCCGCCGCGTAGGGTGACGCGTAGGTGACGGCATCGATGTACGGTTTGTGGACCTTGAGGTCGTCAGAGAGCCTGGGATTGGCCGCCTTCGCCTTCTCGAAGACGTCGGCCCCGGCGACGCCCGGCTTGGCCAGCAGGGCCGCATACGACGGCACGGCCTCCATCTTTCCAGTCTGCTCGCACACCCAGATCGGCAGCGGCGTGCCCCAATAGCGTTCCCGGGAGAGGGCCCAATCGACATTGGTCTCCAGAAAGTTGCCGAACCGACCGTCCTTGATGTGTTCTGGCAGCCAGTTGATCTGCGAGTTGTTGGCAAGCATTGCGTCGCGGAACTGACTCGTGCGGATGAACCAGCTCTGCCGCGGATACTGGATCAGCGGATCATTGTCGGCCCGCCAGCAAAACGGGTAGTCGTGGACGTACTGCTCCTGATGGACGAGTAGGCCGCGGGCCCGCAGGTCACGGGCGATGTCGCGGTCGCACTCCTTCACGAACCGGCCGCTGCCCATCGGGAAGGCGTCGGTAAACGTTCCGTCGGAAGCGACCGCATTGAGGAGCGTTGGCCCGCCGCCGTCGACAAAGCGGGCCTGCTCGGCCACGAGCACGGTGTAGTCCACCTCGCCGAAGGCCGGCGCGATGTGAACGATTCCGGTGCCGGAGTCGGTGGTGACAAAGTCGGCGGCGACCACCCTCCAGGCAACGGGCTCGCTGCCGCCCGACGGAAGCGGGGCGACGGCCGGCGCACCCGCGGGCCGGTAGCAGTCGAAGGGCGGCAGGTATGACCGGCCGACGAGCGTATGACCCGGAAGGCGATCGACGACGTCGAACTGCTTCTTCATCTTCTCGCCGAGCGACGCGGCCAGCGGTTCGGCGACGATGTATTCGGGAGCGCCGGGCGCACAGGAAGCCCCCGGCGCAAGTCGGGGGGCATCACCGGCAATCGCCCCGTCGCTTCCGCTCCGGGCTTCCTGGGGAGAGGCCTCACGGAGCACAACGTATTCCAGATCGGCCTTCACGGCAGCGAACTGGTTGGACGGGAGCGTCCAGGGGGTTGTTGTCCACGCGACGAGGCTGCGATTGGTCGGCGTGCCTGCGTCATCGAGCAGTGGGAAGGCGACGTAGACGCTCGGGTCGGCCACCTCCTTGTAGCCCTGGCCGACTTCGCCGCTGGAGAGGGCGGTGCCCCCCTGGGCCCACCACCAGACGATCTTGTTGCCCCGGTAGAGGAGCCCGCGATTAAACAGTTCCGCGAGCGCCCACCACACGCTCTCCACATACGACTGGTGGTACGTGACGTACGCAGCCGAGAGGTCGATCCAGAAGCCGATCCGCTCGGTCAGCGTCTCCCACTCCTTCATGTACCGCCAGACGCTCTCCTGGCACTTATGAATGAAGGGCTCCACGCCATACGCCTCGATCTCGGCCTTGGAATGGATGCCGAGTTCCTTGCAGACCTCGACCTCGACCGGCAGGCCGTGGGTATCCCAGCCCGCCTTCCGCTCGCAGTAGTCGCCCCGCATCGTGCGGTAGCGCGGGTAGAGGTCTTTGATCGTGCGTGTGAGGCAGTGGCCGGGATGGGGCATCCCGTTGGCGGTGGGCGGCCCCTCGTAGAAGACAAACCGCGTGCCGCCCCGCCGCTGGTCGAGCGATTTCTGGTAGACGCCCTGCTTCCGCCACAGCGCGGCGACCGAGGCTTCAATAGCGGGAAAGTCGGGCTTGCCGCGGACGGGTTCAAACATGGGGATGAGGGCCGGTGTGAGTCGTGCTTGAGGCCACGAATCGTACCGCGAACGAGTCATCGCCACCACGGGAGTCGGCCAAAGCAGGTAGCTGGGAGCCGAGGCCCGGGGCCGCAGCATTCCCAGCTCGTGGCCGCGAGCGACACACTGCGCGGGAGTGGAGGCGGCAGGCTTCTCCTTGATCGCCGGCAAATGAGCCCGCGCGGTCCGCTCTGCAATCGACAGGGACTACGGACAGGACGGTCAAGAGCACTTCGGCGATCGTTTGCCGGGTGACAAGCGGCCGATCGGGCTGATTGTCGATCCGTTGGCGACGGCTGGCCCTGTATGGCTCACAACCCAGCTGGTACCAAGATGGGGGCGGCGTCAATTGCTCTGCCTCCATTGCGCGACGGTGGACCAAGCTCTGCGGGCAGCCGGCCTCGGCTATGCCTGCCCGCGGCTGTTCGATGCCGTGTTCGACCGGCTGCTCGAGGCGCTGTCGTTTCCGTCGAGATCGCTGAAAACGATCGACCAATCCTGGCTG
>JBIKNV010000081.1:0-9193 GCA_044358475.1 Pirellulales bacterium
AAAGGTGGAGAGCATCACGACGCGCACCGACGGCATGTCGGCCCGAATCTTCTCCAGGGCAGCCAATCCATCCTTGCCGGGCATCCGAATGTCGAGCAGCACCACGTCGGGCTTGTGCTTCCGGGTGAGTTTGATGGCCTCATCGCCGCTGGCAGCCTCGCCGACGATTTTCACCTCCGAACCGGAAAGCAGGCTTACCAGCCCACGGCGGACAACCTCGTGGTCATCGGCGATCACAACCTTGACAGACGACATAGAGAAAAACCTGCCTCATGCATTCCACATATCTTCCGCCGGAGGAACCACCACGAACCAACGTGGCAGTCACTCCCCCGACCTGGGGAACTCTACAGAATCAATAAATTTGAATCAATCACCTGCATCCGGGAATCCCTTGTTCAGGTTCTCGGACGATTGCTTAACTCCTCTGACAGACGGGTGTTGTAGTGGCATCGCGGGGCGAACCCTATCACCCTCTTGAGTGGTCAGACACCAGTCTCCGAGCACGATCCAACATCGCATCTGCCCCTTGGCCGATCAGTCCGGTAGCCACCCGCTCGCCAAGCGTTTCCGGGTGTTCCTTCCCCGGCGCTAGTGCACCGGTTCCGTGGATGCTCTGCACGTCGATCCCGCGATCCTCGAAGACCCAGGCGTCAAGCAGGAGGAGCCCTGCTGCATCCTGCCGAGCCCAGCCGGCGATCGGAGCCAGACAGCCCCCGGCCAGAGCCCTGAGGCAGGCTCGTTCGGCACGGACCGCCATATGGGTCGGTTCGTCGGAGATCGAAACCACGATCGCCCTGGCGACCTCGTCGTCCTCACGAATCTGAACGGCGAGAGCTCCCTGGGCGATTGCCGGAGCAAAGACGGGCGGTTCGAGCACCTGCGTGATCCGGCTGGCCAGACCGAGCCGTTCCAGCCCAGCCCCGGCGAGGATGAGCCCGCCATACTCTCCGGCCTCGAGTTTTCGCAGTCGGGTGTCGACATTCCCGCGGATCGGCTTGATCACGAGATCGCCACGGCACGCCTTCACCTGCACCACCCGCCTCACGCTCGATGTCCCCACCACCGCGCCCGGGGGGAGCCCTGCGAGCGTCGTGGCGGCCAGACCGACGAAGGCGTCGTAGGGCGTCGCCCGTTTCGGCACACACGGGATCGCCAGCCCCGGAGTCTCCGCGGTCGGGAGATCCTTCATGCTGTGCACCGCAACGTCGATCCGTCGCTCCAGCAAAGCCCGCTCCAACTCCCGGACAAACACGCCGTCACCACCGATTCTCGCGATCGGGATGTCGGTCCGCAGGTCGCCACTGGTCTCCACGATCTCGATCTGCACGTCGACGCCGCGGGCGGCGAGTTGATCGGCGACCCACTGGGTTTGTGTGCGGGCCAGCGCGCTGGCCCGGGTTCCAATCCGTAACCGTGAAGAAGCCATGTCAGTCATCTCCTGCATCGGGTGATCGATCGGCCTTGGCCACCACGGCGGCATACACGGCGGAGGCTCCGGAGACCGTCAGGGCGCTGCTGCAGGCGGCGAGGGTGGACCCTGTGGTGCATACGTCGTCCACTACGAGGATCGTCTTCCCCCGCACGTCGCTGCGGACCTGAAACGCGTTGGCAACGTTGCCTCGCCGTGCTTCGATCGGAAACTCGTTCTGCATGCGGGTGGCCACGGACCGACGCAGAACCGGGCGACACGGCAGCGCCAGTCGACTGGCGATCTCCGCGGCGAGTTCGTCGGCGGCGCTCGTGCCGCGAACGATTCGCCGTGACCAGTGCATCGGCACAGGCACGACCAGGTCGACCCTCCAGTCAGTGAAGGTCTTTCGGTGCCGTCCAACGAGCAGCCCCCCCAACGCGGCCGCCAGCGGCTCTCCACTCGGCCGCTTGCACCGCAGGATCGCCGAGCGCAGCTGGCCGTGATAGCTCCCGAGCACCGCCAGGCCGGCGCAGCGGTGCCGCATTCGGCGGCAGCCTTCACAGGGTGGTGCGGCGGCGCCCGATCGCTCGCCGCACACGCCGCACCGGGGCGAATCGTGTGACAGGTCACGGCGACAGCAGGGACACACGAGCACTCCCGTCTCGGCCGTGGCCGCAGATCCGCTTGATTCGTCGCCCGCCGGCGGAAGCTCGCCCTGACACGCCGCGCACCGGGGCGGGACGAGCACATCGAGCCCTTCCGCGCCCCAGCGGCCGCCGAGCCTGTGAAACATGGATGCCAGCGACATGGATGCGGGCCGAATCGGATTGACGGGGGCGGGCCAGACTCCTATTTTTCCGCCTCTTTCCTCCCATCGTCCGCCTCTGACCGGGCGAGTCAAGCGCTCATGCTCATCGACCGCTACATCACCCGGGCACAGTTCCACGCCTTCGCGATCGTGTTCATCAGCCTGGCCGGGCTGACGTTCGTCGTCGATGCCTTCACCAACCTCGAGGAGTTCATCAACCATGCCGGCGAAGGGGGCGGGCTGGCCTGGGTTCTCGGCAGCTACTACGGCTACCGGCTGATCTCGTTCTTCGACGCCACCAGCCCGGTCATCGCCTTGGCCAGCGCGATGTTCGCGTTGTCGTGGCTGGAACGACACAACGAACTCACGGCCCTGCTCGCAGCCGGCATCACGCGATGGCGGATCGCACGGCCCGCCATCGTGTTCGCCGCAGTTGTCAGCCTTGTGGCCGCCGCCAATCGGGAACTCGTGTTGCCCGCCGTGCGGCATCACTTTGCCCGCAACGCCCAAAATCTCCGTGGTGACGAGAAGACGCCGTTCGAGGCACGGTATGACCACCGCACGGAAATACTCTTTCGCGGCCGGCACGCGCTGCTCATCGACCAGACCATCGGCTCGCCCAGCCTGCTGCTGCCGCCCACGCTGGCCCATTACGGTCCCCAACTCGATGCCCAGACGATGCAATGGAAGCCAGCCACCGATACACATCCGGCCGGCTACCTGCTCACAGGCGTGCGCGAGCCGGCCGACATAGACCGTATCGAGCCGATCAAGCCCGTGGTCATTCTCACCCGTTCCGTGGCCGACTGGCTCGAGTCGCGGCAGTGCTTTGTCGTCAGCGACGTGGCGTTCGAGCAGATGATCGGGTCGGCCAATTGGCGTCAGTATTCCTCCACGCCGGAACTCGTGCGGTCGATTGCCAATCCGAGCCTGGGGCTGGGGCCGGATGTACCCCTGAGAGTCCATGCGCGGTTCGTGGCTCCCCTGCTCGATATGTCACTGGCCCTGCTGGGAATTCCGCTTGTCGTGGGTCCAAACCGTCGTGGCATCTTCGTGGCGGTGGGCCTGTGCGTGCTGATGACGGTGGTGTTCTTCGCCGTCGTGATGGGCAGCCATGCGCTGACGACCGGGGACCTGTTCAGCCCTTCACTCGGGGCCTGGATTCCGCTGCTCGTTCTCGGGCCGCTTGCGGCGTGGCGAGCGCAGCCAATGTGGCAATGATGCAGCCACCGTCCCGACTAGCCGGCATCGGCCTGGGCGGGCTGAGCAGCTGGCTTGGCGGCTGCGGGCTCACCGGCAGCCTGCCGTTTGTACTCCTGGAGGCGGGCCTGAAAGTCCTTCTCGTATCCCGCCGACAGGCACCCCATCGAGAAACCAGTGCTGGTGGCCACGATCACCCACGCGATACCACGAATGCCGACCATGCACATCGCTCCCAGCGTACTGATTTCGAAAACCCGCGTCGTATCGTGACGATTATGCGGACCACGCAGATGTGAGAGCATACCCGAAAATCCTCCGTCACCGTTCCCAACCCCCTGCGCCGCAACGGCTTCCGCACCCTTCCTGTTTCTCCAAGCCTTTTTTCTCCACCTGAAGCCCCTCGATTGCCGATCATGTCTGTACGGACGGGAGTTCGTCAGGCCATGCCCGGGGGGCTGGCAATACCATCGCGCGGCTGCCTTGGAGGGCCGCCTGCTTCGACAGGCAAAGGAGTGCCATCGCCATGCGGATCAACACCAATCGATTTGGACGCATCGACGTCGATGTCAACGACGTTCTCAGCTTTCCGAGCGGCCTGCCGGGCCTGGAAGACTGCCGCGAATGGGCATTGCTCGCCGATGCGAGCAACGACGCCCTCGGCTGGCTGCAAAGCACGACCCGGGGCGATGTTGCCCTAGCGGTCGTCAGCCCCCGCCGCTTCGTGCCCGATTACCAGGTGCGCATCCCGCGCAGCGAACTCACACCGTTGGCGGTCACTGACATCCGTCAGGCCCAGGTCGTGGTCGTGGTCGGAAAAAATGGCACAGGCCTCACCCTCAATTTGAAGGCGCCAATCGTCATCAACCTCGAAGCCCGCACCGGCCGTCAAGTCGTTGCCAGTGGCGAACTGCCAATGCAATACGAACTTTCAACCACCCGACCGCCACTCAAAAAGAGTGCATAATGGAAGTGCTCGTCGCCATCGGATTGGCGGCGCCACGAAAGGATCAGGAAGGAACCAGCGATGCTCGTACTCTCCAGACAACGTGATGAAAGCATCATGATCGGCGACACCATCGTCGTGACGATCGTGGACATTCGGGGAGACAAGGTCCGCCTTGGCATCAATGCTCCGTCCGAGGTTCCCGTCCACCGTCAAGAGGTCTACGAGGCGATCCAGCGTGAAAACCTCCGGGCCTCACGGCTCGAGCCAAGCGACACGCAGGACATCGGCAAACTCACCGGCCGCAGCCCGTCCCGCCCGAGCGACGGCCGCCGGTAAGGTGCCAGAAACATGACGCGCCGGCGATCTGACAGTCGATCGAGTATCACGCGCTGAAGTACGGCGGTTCGTTGCCGGGCTTCCATTTGATGTTGCAGCCGAGGCTCGGAACCTGCTCGGCCAGCGAGGGCTTCCCCGCGAGTAGGGCGTCGATAGCCACCCGGAGATCGCGGCCGGTCACCGGCACATCGCCACCGGGACGACTCGGGTCGAGCTGGCCCCGATACACGAGCGAGCGAGTGGCGTCGAAGAGGTAGAAGTCGGGGGTGCAGGCGGCGTGGTAGGCCTTCGCCACCTCCTGCGTCTCGTCATAGCAATACGGAAAGGGATAGCCACGCTCCTCGGCCTCATGAACCATCTGTTCGGGCGAGTCGGCCGGGTGGGTCGAGACGTCATTTGACGAGATCGCCACGAAGCCGACCCCACGGGGTAGGTACTCACGGCCCAGGATCGCCAACTGGTCGGCCACATGCTTCACGAACGGACAGTGGTTGCAGATAAACATCACCACGATCCCTTTCTCCCCGGCAACATCGGCCAGCGAAACCGAGCGTCCGTCGATATTGGGAAGGCTGAAATCGGGGGCAGCCGTACCCAGCGGCAGCATCGTACTCGGGGTGCGCACCATGAAGCAGACTCCTCTCCAACTGATTCAATCGAATTGTAGCGATGGTGTTGATTTTGGTCGCCCTCCACCAGCAAGCCCCGGGCGCAAGCCCGGGGACTGGAGCAGCGTTGACTGGTCCGTCAGCCCGCCGGCTTGCGCCTGGCGGCTCCCTGTGCCCTCCACCAGGAAGCCCCGGGCGCAAGCCCGGGGACAGTGGCGTCGGTGGTTGCCGCGTCAACGCATCGGCCGGTTGTTCGAACCGATTCACCCGTTCGCAAAGATCCGTTCGGCGTTGGCTGTCGTGGCGGCGGCGAGTTTTTCGAGCGACTCGCCGCGGGCGATCGCCAGGCAACGGGCGGTGTGAATCACGTGGGCGGGCTCGTTGCGACGCCCGCGGAAGGGTTCCGGAGAGAGGAACGGACTGTCGGTCTCGATCAATAACCGCTCCAAAGGCACGGTCTTCGCCACCTCGCGGAGATCGCCCGCCGAGCGAAACGTGAGCATGCCCGCGAAGCCAAGATAGCAGCCCATGTCGACCGCCTCGGCTGCCTCCGCGGTGGAACCGGTAAATGAATGCAGCACCGGAACGAGCGGCCCACGCCGGAGGGCGCCATGCAGCATGTCGAGCGTGTCACGGATGCTTTCCCGGGTGTGGATCACGACCGGCAGAACGAGGTCCTGGGCCAGCCGCAGGTGGCGATCAAAAAAATCCCGCTGCAGTTCACGCGGAGCGAAGTCGCGATACCAGTCGAGGCCCGTCTCCCCGACGGCTCGGACACGGCCCGTGGAAAGCAGACGCACCACGCGATCCCACTCGTCGGCCGCGATCTCGGCAACATCGTTGGGATGGATGCCGGCAGCCGACACGAGCCCCGGCTCACGGCCGGCCAGGTCGGCCGCCGCTTCGCTGTCGGCGGCCCGCGTGCCGATGACCGTCATCTTCGTGACGCCCGCGGCCCGCGCCCGGGCGATCACCTGCGGAAGGTCCTCGCCATACCGCATCGGGTCGAGGTGGCAGTGGCTGTCGTAGAAGGCCATCGTTCAGGTCGGCGAGGACGAGTGATGGAGCCGGGAAGCCTGCTGTTCCAACACGTCGATGTGGCCGAGAGTGGTCGCCTTCGCCTCCTGGGCCAAGCCAAGGGCGGCGGCATCACCGGAGTCAGCGGCGACAAGTCTGTCGATCGCCGAAACCTGGCGTCGCATGCCCTCGATGAGGCGGGGCAGGAGAAACACGAGATCGAGATCGTGCCAGGCTGTGTACGAGAGCGGGTAGCCGGTCTTGGGCGGGGTCACTTCCCGCTCGGCAAGCAGGGTCGCAGTCCTTTCGGCCACATTTCGTTGGTCACCCACGATGTCGGCGAGAGCCAGTTTCAGGTCTTCATCACCCGGGTATGACCAGATCCCGGAGTCGGCGATATACATCGCCGGCGAGGTCTCCAGAATGGCCACAAGTTGCGAGAGGGCATCGGCTGGCATGGCTCTGTTCCGTGGAGTTACGAGGCGAAGGCCCCGGCCAGCTGCGCGGCCGCATAGAGACCCGACCAGAAGATGCCAAGCACAAGCACCGGCACAGCCAAGGCCGTCACGACGGCACCGGGAAGCGACACCAGCGGGAAGGCTTCACCGACCCGGTCTTCAGGCGGAGGATCAAATGTCATCACCTTCAGCACACGAAGATAATAGAAGAGGCTGATCACCGTGTTCAAACCGCCGATCACCAACAGCAGCAGCATGAGCTGCCGATCCACACCCACCGAAATCGCCTCGACGAGTGACGAGAACACGAGAAATTTGGCAACGAAACCAGCCAGCGGCGGCAGCCCAATCAGGCTCACGAGGACGACGGCCGTAGCCACCACGATGCCCGGACTCGTCCGCACGAGCCCGGCGTACGAGGCGATCTCTTCACTCCGCAGCCGGTTTCGCAGGAAGGCGACGATCGCAAAAGCAGCCAGGTTCATGAACAAATACGTGCCGAGATAAAAGGCCACAGCACCGAACGCCGAGGCCGCCGCGGCCGGCTTGGGCCCGGCCAAGGCCATCGCGGCCGCCACGCCCATCATCAGGTAGCCAGCGTGGGCGATCGTCGAGTAGGCCAACAGCCGCTTCATGTTCGTCTGACCGTAGGCAGCCAGGTTTCCGAGCGTGCAGGTGACCGCCGCCATCAGCGCGATCACTGCCACGGCGAAGTGCCGCACGGGAGCGAGGTCAGCCACGAGTTCTCCAGCCGCCACCCCTCCGGCCGGCATGCCGAGACCGTAGGCGACCCGAATCAGCAGCGCTACCGCCGCAGCCTTGCTCGCCACCGAGAGAAAGGCTCCGACCTCCGCAGCCGCCCCTTCGAAGACGTCAGGACACCAGAAGTGGAAGGGCACCGCCGACAGTTTGAAGGCGAGGCCCACTGCAAGCATCAGTCCGCCCAGGCAGAGCACCGTCACGCTCCCGGCCGGGGCCCCTGCCTGAGCAACCCTCGCCAACTCGACCGCCATGCTCGGCAGGTGGCACGTGCCGAGCATGCCCGCCAGCAGGCTGATCCCGTAGAGCATGATGCCCGCGGCGCCTGCACCGTACACGGCATACTTGATCGCCGCCTCCGATGCCGCCCGCCGTCCCTTGAGGATGCCCGCCAGGGCGTAGGATGGGACACTCGCCATCTCGACAGCCATGAACACCATGAGAAGGTGGTTGGCGGATGCCATCAGGCACATGCCGAGCGTGGCTCCCAGCACGAGTGAGTAGAAGTCGGCGCCGTCCTCGCGGTCGGGAATTCCCGAAACCTTCGTGAACACGATGTAGAGCACGAGGAACCCGGCCAGAATGCACCGCAGATAGGCCGTGAAGGAGTCAAACACCAAGAGCCCGGAGAAAATCTCGGTGCGACCGCCGGCAGTGGTGGCCGCCTCCGCCAGCGTGGGAAGGGCCTGCAGGTCGAGCCAGGCGTACCACAGCGAGAACGCCGCGCCACCGAGAGCCACCAGAGCCGAGTCAAGGAACCGCAGCAGAGGCAACATGCGGCACAGGAGGAGCACCACGATCGTGGCCGACAGCGTTAGTTCGGGGCGAAACAGCGGCAATGACACCGTGAGGGTATCGCTGAGCGTGCCGGAGAGCAGCGTGCCGATGTTCACTGGGTCATTCACTTGCCCACCTCCGCAACGGCCACTGGGGCCGGGGCGTCGTGCACGTCGCGCGTCCAGGCCGCAAGCGTCTGCACCTGACGGTTCACTGTCGGCGTGACGTAATTGAAGAGGATCTGTGGTGCCACACCGAACAGGATGGCCAGGAAGACCAGCGGGGTGGCGATCGACAGTTCCCGGGGCGTCATCGGTGTGAGGTGATCGCCGTGCGGCCCCTTGTATTCGGCGCCGAGGTAGACACGTTGGATCGCCCACAGGATGTAGGCCGCCGTGAGAATCACGGTAAATGCCGAGATGACGGCGAGCGTGCGGCTGTAGTTCCAACTGGAAAGCGTCACGAGCACTTCACCGATGAAGCCGCACAGTCCCGGCAGCCCCAGCCCCGCGAAGAAGACGGCCACCGCCAGACCGGCATAGACCGGCATGCGATTGAAGATGCCACCAAACTCGTCAAGGTTGCGATGGTGGACGCGGTCGTAGAGCACACCCACCATGAAGAACATGCCGGCCGAAGAAAATCCGTGTCCGAGCATCTGAAACATCGCCCCGTTGACGCCCTGCGCCCACGATTCCCAGCGATACTCCTGGCCGGCCACGGCACTCCACACGCCGAGGCCCAGCATCACGTAGCCCATGTGGCTCACGGAGCTGTAGGCCACCATCCGCTTGAAATCCTTCTGGGCGAGCGCCGCAAACGCACCGTACACCATCGAGACCACACCCAGCCCACAGACAAGCCAGG
>JBIKNV010000509.1:0-2611 GCA_044358475.1 Pirellulales bacterium
CGGTTTGCGCCGGTGTTCGACGCCTGTCGTGAGTCGGGCACCACGTTCGATCTGGAATGCCATCCCAGCGAGCGGGCGATGGGCGACATCGAGTCGGCCGGCGACTACATCCGTTTTCTGGAGCAGGCGGGCTACGGCAGCGACGTGGTCGGATTCAACCTCGACCCCAGCCACATGGTATGGCAGGGCGTCTCACCGATCGACTTCATCCGTGCCTACGCACCCTGGATTCATGCGGCGCACATCAAGGGTGTGCAGGTGGTGCGGGCCCCCACGCGGGCCGGCCTGCTCGGTGGCCACCGCCCCATGGGCAGCCGGCACAACGGCTGGAACTTCGTCACCGCCGGGAGTGGCCGCGACTCGGTGCCGCTCGAGGAAGTGATCGTCGAACTCAACCGTGCCGGGTACTCGGGCGCCCTCGCGATTGAATGGGAGGACAACGATGCCGAGAAGCGGGCCGGTGCCGTCGCTGCGCTCGCGGCGGTGCGGGCCGCTGACCTGCCCCCTGCCACGGGCCGGCATGACGACGCCCTCCGCGCCACGCGGCGCGATGCAGGAGCCGGGGCATCATGACGCGGCTCACGGGCAAGGTCGTGCTCATCACGGGGAGTGCCACGGGCATCGGCCGCGCGATCGCCGTGCGGTGCGCAGCCGAGGGAGCGCGGGTCGTGATCCACGGTCTTGAGGCCGATCTCGTCGCCGAGGTCGTGGCATCGCTTGGCGCCGTGGCCGTCGGGCACGTGGAGGACGTCACTGTTGCCGCTTGTCCGGAGCGGCTGGTGCGTCTGGCCGTCGAGACGTTTGGCCGGCTCGACGGGCTCGTCAACAATGCCGCGGTCATCACGACCGGCGACATCCATTTCACGACCGCCGCCTCCTTCGACCGCACGCTCGCGGTCAATACGCTCGCCCCGCTGCGGCTGATTCAGGCGGCGCTGCCCCACCTGCGGGCCACGCGTGGCAGCGTGCTCAACATCGGCAGTGTCAACGCCTGGTGCGGTGAGCCGAATCTGCTCCCCTATTCCATCTCGAAGGGGGCCCTCATGACACTCACCCGGAATCTCGGCGACGCGCTCTTCCGCGAGGAGGGCGTGCGGGTCAATCAGATCAATCCCGGCTGGGTGCTCACCGAAAACGAGGCGGCGCGGAAGCGGAGCCACGGGCTGGCCGACGACTGGCCGACGCACCTGCCTCGCGAGTTCTGCCCGGCCGGCCGCCTCATCCGCCCTGAGGAGATCGCTGCGGCGGCGGTCTACTGGCTCGCTGATGAATGCGGGCCGATGAGCGGCCAGGTGGTCGACCTGGAGCAGCATCCTTTCATCGGCCGGAATCCCCCCAAAAACGCCACCACCGTTCCCGCACCTCCATCATGACGACCTCCGGCTCTCTGACTCCCCAGTCCGCCCCACGCCTTGCCGCCTTCCCCAAGGCTTTCATGCAGCCCCTCTGCAAGGACGGCGGGATGAGTGTCTCGGACTGGATTCGCCTGGCCGCGCCTCTGGGCCTCGACGGTCTCGAGTGGTACGCCGGGTTCCTCGAGATGGCCGACGAGGCCAACTGGCCACGGTTTCGCGGCGAGGTAGAGGCGCTCGGGATGACGATCCCAATGCTCTGCTGCTCCCCTGACTTCACTCATCCCGACGCCGCCTTCCGGGCTCGGGAGATCGCCAAACAAAAAAAGTGGATCGCCATGACCGCGGCCCTCGGCGGCTCCTTCTGCCGCGTGCTCTCGGGGCAGCGTCGCCCCGAACTCTCCCCGGCCGAGGGCGTGCAGCTGGCGGCCGACTCGATCCGGGCCTGCCTTCCCTACGCGGCCGACCGCGGCATCACGCTGATCCTGGAGAACCATTACAAGGACGACTTCTGGGAGTACCCCGAGTTTGCTCAGAAGATGGACGTCTTCTGCGCGCTCGTCGATGCCATCGACGACCCCCATTGTGGCGTCAACTACGACCCGAGCAACGCCTTTCTCGCTGGCGACGATCCGCTCGAGCTCTTGCGTCGCGTGTCGCACCGCGTGGTCACGATGCATGCCAGCGACCGCTCGCTCGTGTCGGGCACACTCGCCGATCTGCGGCGTGAAGAAGAGGGCTCGGTGGGCTACGCCCGGCGGCTGAAGCATGGGGAGATCGGCAAGGGGCTCAACGACTATGACGCGATCTTCACGGAGCTGGCCGGGCGGGGCTTCCGCGGCTGGATCAGCATCGAGGACGGCGTCAACGGGATGGAAGAGCTCGAACGCAGCGTGGCCTTCCTGCGTCGTAAGATCGCCGAATATTGGCGCGACGACGGAAGCGTGAGCGGGTGACCGGGGCGATCCCCTGCCAGTCGGGCCCTCCCTGGCAGTTCGCGAGTGACACTACCGCGGCCGTGATCGCTCCTTCGCGTCAATGCGGTACAGGGCCGACTCGCTGCGCACGAGGAGCCCGCCATCGTCGACGGCATATGACGCGAAGGTCCGCTCGCCACTGCCGAGTTGGTTGCGGGCCACCTCCTCGAACACGGGCCCCGCCTTCACCACCACCGCCTCGCCCGTTTCGTTTTGGAAGTAGATGATGCCATCGGCATGAAGCGGCGACGCCGAGTAGTTGCCCCCGAGCCGCTGACGCCA
>JBIKNV010000274.1:0-4476 GCA_044358475.1 Pirellulales bacterium
TCAACGCAGGTGGCGACGCCGTTGTCGGAGACGCAGTAGAGCTCATCTCCCACGACGATCACGGAGGGCGTGTGCGGCGCACCGCGGTCGAGCTTCCAGCGGACGTGCGTCGCAGTCACGTTGCCCCGGCCGGACGGGTCGATCGCGTAGAGCACCGGCTTGTCGTAGCCCGAGCCGACAAACACGAGCCCCGCTGCGTGGACCGGCCGCGGGATCACCGAGTAGCCGCCCGGGTAGTCGACCCGCCAGATCTCGCGGCCGGTGGTCGGGTCGTAGGCGAAGACGGCGTCGCTGCCGGGGCAAATCGCCTGCGTCGTGCCGTCGACGGTTGTCACGAGGGGCGTGGCGAACGAGAACCCCTTCGTCGGCTCGGTCTCGCGGTCGGTCTTCCACCGGACGTCGCCCGTCGCCAGGTCGAGCCCCACGACATACTGTTCGTCGCTGCCGTCACAGCAGATCACGATGACATCGCCCGCGCGGGCCGGCGAGCCTCCGTTCCCGTGCTGCGGCTTGTAGGCGAGTGTCCGCTTCCAGACAATCTCGCCGGCGAGCGTTGTGCAGGCGGTGCCATGGGGACCAAAGTGCACGATCAGGCGATCGCCAGCCACGAGCGGCGTCGGGCTTGCGTGGCTGTTCTTGGCGTGCATCTCCACCGGCGCGGTTTGCCTGAAGAGCTCCTCTTCCCAGGCGACGGCCCCCGTTGCCGCGTCGAGGCACACGAGCCGCAGCGACCGGCTGTCACCGTCAGCCCCGGTAGCGGTCGTGAGGTAGACACGGCCGCTGTGCACCACCGGCGACGACCAACCGAGCCCGGGAATCGGCGTCTTCCACACGACGTTTTCCGTCTCGCTCCAGCGTATGGGCAGGCCCTTGTCTGCCGCATGGCCCATCGCGGCGGGCCCGCGAAACTCGGGCCAGTCGGCCTGGGCGGCGGGCATGGCGAGCAGGGCCACGAGGAAACAGGCGTACGCGACAATCATGAGCACGATCCTCGAGCCTGGCGGATGGGTCTCCCGAATGCCAGAGGATACCAGATGGACGGGTGGCGAGCCGGGGCCCGGTGCTGCCGGTGGGATGGCTGTCGTCGCGCCGCAATCGCTGCGTGTTTGGCCCGTGTCGCTTTCACTACAGCATGGCGTTCCCCGGCCAAGCTAGGATCCAGGCATGCGACCGATCGTCCAAATCTCACTCGACCTCACCGACATCGACGAGGCGCTCGCGACGGCGGCGCTGGCCCTGCGGGCGGGCGTCGACTGGCTCGAAGCGGGCACGCCCTTGATCCTGGCCGAGGGACTGCACGGGGTGCGTCGGCTGCGGTCGGCCTTCCCTGACGTGCCGATCGTCGCCGACTTGAAGACGATGGACGGCGGCTACCTCGAGGCCGAGATGATGGCGAAGGCGGGAGCCACGCATGTGGTGGTGATGGCCCGCGCCCACGAGGAAACGATCAAGTGTGTCGTCAAAGCGGGTGCCGACTTCGGCTGCCGGGTGATGGGCGACAACCTCGGCTGCCCCGACATGGTGGCGGCGGCAAAGGCGCTCGAGGACCTCGGCTGCGACTACGTGATCCACCACATCGGCTATGACGAGCGGCGCGGCATCGCGGCAGCGGGCCACCGCATGCCCAGTCCACTCGACCACCTGCGGGACGTGGTGGCGGCGGTGCAGGTGCCGGTGCAGGCCGTCGGCGGCCTCTCGCTCGAGCAGGCGATTCGCTGCCCGGAGTACGGCGCGCCGCTGGTCGTACTCGGTGCTCCTCTCACGGTCGATGCCGACGCCTTCAGAACGGCCGAAGGCGATCTCGAGGGTTCGCTGCGGCTGATCTGCCGGGCCGTCCACGGTCAGAAAGTGCCCGCAAGGCAGCACGGCTCCTGAATCGAGAAACGTCGTGTGGCATACTTTCGAGGTCATTCGCCGGGTGCCGACACCCGGCGTTGGTCACAGACGGGGCGCACAACGATGATCCGAAAGGCGGGCGACAGGCGTTCTTCACCCGTCCGCGACTGGGCGGCAGAGCAGCGACGGTTTCTCCAGGCGATCGCACCAGAAAGCCATTTCCATCGGGTCTTTGATGGGCTGGGCGACACGTTCTTCTTTGCCAAGAACCTCTCAGGAGAGACGCTCTTCTTCAGCCGCGGCATCCTGGCACATATCGGACTCACGAGCGAGGAACAGATGCTCGGCGCCACCGACGACGAGCTCACCCCCGGTCCCTTCGCTGCCCACTACCGCGCCGACGACAGCGTGGTGATCAAAACACGGCAGCCGCTGGTGGGCCATGTGGATGTGTGGTTCGACGAGGTCGGTCTGCCCGACTGGTACGAGACCAATAAGTATCCGATCTTCGACCGCGCGGGTACCGTGATTGGGGTGATGGGCACGCTGCGCCGGCTCCAGGGCGCCGTGCCGCCCGGCCCCGTCGGTGCCCGGCTCGGCCCGGCCGTCACGCTCCTCCGTGACGATTTGCGGCGGCTCCCTCCGCTCACCCGTCTGGCGGACGCGTCGGGCATGTCGTCCCGCAACCTGCAGCGATCGTTCTATAGAGTCTTCGGATTCGGCCCGCGGACCTTCTGGATGAAGTGCAGGATCCGCGCGGCCTGCGGGTTTCTGCGGACCGGTGAGAAGTCGATCGCGGCGGTTGCGGCTGATTTGGGGTTCTGTGACCAGAGCAACTTCACGCTCCACTTCCGACGTCACACCGGCGTCACGCCGTCGGTCTACGCTCGCGGCGGTCCGCTGGCGGCACCATGGCAATGACCGTGACGCCGCAGCATGGAAGCCGGAATAGCCAGAGTGGTCAGCATGGCGGGCGCCGCGCCACATCGACCGGCTTCTGGATGGCGCGTCGGAGAGCCCCACGAACCAACTCCTGAAGCAGGAAAGGACGCGGTCGCCGATATCTATCCCGATCGATTCGGTCTGGGCAGCGTGATCTGGCGACACGGCGGGATGCCCCATGATAAACGGCGACATCCAATGCCATCTGTCCCGAAGATTTGGGACAATGTCCAAAATCGCACCCGCCGTTGAGGGAATAGTTATAACGATCGAAACTGGAGTGACCGCCATGTCGCCTTTGACTTCCATGACCGACATCCGAGCCGCACGCCACCGAGTGGGATTCGGAGTCGCTGCAACCTCTCTCTTGATCGCCGCTGTGACGGCTGTGGCCAGTGCTGAGGAGAAGCCGATCACCTACGAGGACAATGTCGCCGCGATCCTCAAAAAGAACTGTGCCACTTGCCACGGCGACGGCAAGCAAGAGGGCGGCCTCAATCTCGCCAACTATGCCGGCGTCATGAAGGGAGCTGGCGGCGGTGAGATCGTGATCGCAGGTCGGTCGGGAGGCAGCCGGCTGATCGAGGTGATCACGGCTCCCGATGATGGCGAGCGGATGCCGCCGGAAGGTGACCGCGTGCCCGCCGATCAGATCGCGCTGATCGCAAAATGGATCGACACGGGCCTCCGCGAAAACGCGGGCAGCAGTGTCGCCGCCATGCGGACGCTCGGATTCAAGCCGGCGGAGCCGTCCACCAACGACGGCCCGGGCGCCGTGCCCGTGAAACTCGCATCGATCGAACGGCCCCAGACCGTCCGCCCCTTCCCTGTGCTCGCCCTCGCGGCGAGCCCGCGGGCCCCGGTGGCGGCCGTCGCCTCGTACGGGGCCATCGATCTTTATGGATCGCTCAATGAGCAATTCGGCGCCCTTCCCTTCCCTGAAGGCGAGCCGCTCGTGCTCACGTTCAGCCGCTCGGGGCGGCTGCTCTTGGCCGCCGGCGGGAAGCCAGTGCAGAGCGGCACGGTGGTGCTCTTCGACGTGGCCACGGGAAAGCGGCTGGCGAGCGTAGGAGACGAACCCGATGCAATCATCGCCGCTGACATCTCGCCTGATGAGAAGCTCGCGGCCATCGGCTGCACGAGCCGGCTCGTGAAGCTCTATTCCACCGAAGACGGCAGCCTCAAGGCGACGATCGACAAGCACACGGACTGGGTGACCGCCGTCGCCTTCTCCCCAGATGGAAAATATTTGGCCACGGGCGACCGGATCGGCAACATTCATCTCTGGGACGGGGCGACCGGCGGGGTCATCCTGCCGCTGGCCGAGCACAAACAGTCCGTGCGAGCGCTCTCCTGGCGAAGCGATTCGGGCGTCGTCGCCTCCTGCGGCGAAGACGGCAAGGTGGTGTGGTGGGACGTCAAGGATGGCTGGCCACTCATGAACAAGCCGACCGCGCATGCCGGTGGCGTGCTCGACTGTCGGTTCGGTCCGCAGGGCGAACTGGCCACCTGTGGCCGAGACGGCGTGGTGAGGCTCTGGTCGCCGGAAGGAAATGAGATCAAGAACTTTTCGGTGGCTGACGACACGCCTGCCGACAAAAAGCCACCAGCGGGTGTGAAACTTCTGCCGACGCGAGTGGCTGTGTCGGGCGATGGCTCGTTCGTGCTCGCGGGCGACACCGCCGGGCGGTTGCACGG